>JADGQM010000028.1 GCA_017881795.1 Syntrophobacteraceae bacterium | reverse complement strand
CTTCACAAAGATCAGCCTGGGTTTGCCGGCAACCGTGGCCCGTTCAAACTCACGCTCGGTAGGCGAGACACCCCCAACATCCTCAAAACCATATTCGTCGCCGAAGATGCCGACGTAAACGGCGCACTGATCCACTTCGGCGAGATAGACGGCATCCGCTCGGCGATCGCTGGCGGGCAGGTCCTCAAAAAGGAAGACGGTGAAGAAGCGAGTCAGGAGCGGATCACCCTCGATAAAGGACTTCACCGCGCGGCGTTCGTTTGCCAGTTCCTTCTGCACGCTGCTGATGAATATTTTGTGTCGTGTAGCCTCGTTGTTCTTTTCCGCCTCCTCCTTGTCATCACCCTTCAGATCACCCTCATCATCTTTTCCCGGCTTCTGCCGACAGCAATGGTGCGCTTCGTCGTTCAGAACCATGATGCTTTTTATGCCCATCAGGTCGGGCATCACCCGCTGGAGCATCTGCCCTTCGGTCTCCAACGTGTTCAACGCTTCTCCTCGACCCTGGAGGAGGGAGCGACCGCCCCTCGAAAGCTCCATGCGCTCGCGGAGTTTGAAGGCGTGGTAGTTGGTGATGATGATTTTTGCCCTGTCCAGGTCGCCGAGCATATCGTGGGGCACCAGTTCACGGCTTTCGTAGTAGCTATCCGGGTCGTTGGGTTGGAGCACGCGCAGTCGATCCCGGATAGTCAAGCCGGGTGTGACGACCAGAAAGCCGCGGGTGAATTTCTTGCTGGCTGGCCGGCGCACAGCGTTGATTGTCTGCCAGGCGATCAGCATGGCCATGACGGTCGTCTTGCCTGCACCGGTGGCCAGCTTCAAGGCCAGACGCATGAGGTCCGGGTTGGCATCGTTGTTGGCGTTGGCAAGGTGTTCGAGGAAGCTCTTGCCGATCTTGCCGGCTTTTGGGGCTACCTCAGCAAGCCAGATGGCGGTTTCAACAGCCTCCACCTGGCAAAAGAACGGGCGGATGTTGTTGAACTTCTGATAGCGCCAATGTTGGAGCAGACGGGCGGTTTCGGGAGTGACTTGCCAGTCGTTTGGGTTCGGCCAGCTTCGCCACTGGTCCACATGGTGGCGGAGTTTATTGATAATCGAAGTGGGGTCGTACTGTTGTTCTTGAGTTGAAAGCCCCTTGCCTTCATCGAAAACCATTCTCACTTGTTGTGCAGCAGAATCCTTGCGCTTCCTCGGCTTTGGAATCGGCGTGATGAACTTTGCCCTGCGACGCGCCTCAATAATTCGTTGTGTCGGCTGGCCCTGGTCATCGAGCTCCCAGTGCCGCGCCGGGTACCCGTAGGGAGAGTTGAGGACAGGCTTTTCGAAGAAACGATTATCCACGTTTAGCTCTTCTCCTGATGGCCACTTTTACGGGTATAGGTATAGCTGCTTCTACGGCAGTTGCGTTCAGGGCGACCACATTCTTCTTCATTTTTGGCAATTCTAACCTTGCAAGTGATGGGCCTCGCGAATACCGATCTGTGCGGATATCAATGACATAAACGCAGGGTGAGTGCAAGGCTGTAAAATGCAGTGAGGTGGGTTGCCTTTCCCTTGCACCCGGAGACTCCAGTCACGATACTTCTCGGATGCAAATACCTTCATTTTTCAGTTGCTCCGCATCGAGCAAACATGTTAAACAACCCTGATTTAATCAAATCGCACACCCCTTGAACCTTTTGGTGTCCGGTATCTTGTAAAAACGGCATGAATGGGGGTGGAGGCTAAAACCAGAAGGAGGTTTACGATGGCTATTGTTGGAATGAAACAATTGTTGGAAGCTGGGGTCCACTTCGGGCATCAGACCCGCCGGTGGAATCCCAAGATGAAACCGTTCATTTTTGGCGCTCGCAACGGCATCTACATCATCGATCTACAGCGCACGGTCAGACTCTTCCATACCGCCTACCAGTTCGTCGTCGAAGCGGCGTCTGCGGGTGAAAGCGTGCTCTTCGTCGGGACCAAACAACAGGCCCGGGACACCATTCAGGAAGAAGCGCAACGGTGTGGCATGTACTATGTCAATCAGCGCTGGCTTGGCGGGATGCTCACCAATTTTAAAACCATCAAGATAAGGATCGACCGCCTGAAAGAATTGGATGCGATGGTTGAGGATGGCAGTATCAATCGTTTCCCCAAGAAAGAAATCCTCCTGTTGCAGAACCAACGTGAAAAACTGGAAAGGAATTTAGGCGGTATCAAGGAAATGACGCGCTTACCGGGAGCGCTTTTCGTGGTGGATACGAACCGGGAAAATATCTCGGTTTTAGAGGCCAACCGGCTCGGTATTCCCGTGGTCGCCGTTGTCGATACCAATTGCGATCCCGATGTAATCGATTATCCCATCCCTGGAAATGACGATGCCATCCGGGCTATTCGTCTGGTCACATCAAAGGTTGCCGACGCTTGCGTCGAAGGACGTCAGCGCTACTCAGAAAGCCAGCAGGCCTCTGTGGATAAGGAGCTTCCCTCCTACGAAGAGGTCCCGGCGGGACAACTCCTGAGCGAAGAAGAAAGCGGGCCGGAAGTGGAGATCGTCAATCCCCTCCCACGACCTGAAACGGAAGCAGAATGATCAAGGAGAAATGCTTTGGAAATATCAGCTACAATGGTCAAGGATTTAAGAGATAAGACGAACGCTGGAATGATGGACTGCAAGAAGGCGCTTCAGGAGACTGGAGGGGACCTGGAAAAGGCCGTCGACTTCCTGCGCCAGAAAGGCCTGGCCAAAGCCATGAAACGCTCGGGCAGAGAAGCTTCCGAGGGGATGGTTCATGCCTACATTCACGGTGGCGGACGCATTGGTGTCCTCTTGGAAGTAAACTGTGAAACCGACTTTGCGGCAAAAAGTGAGGACTTCCTGGAGTTCACAAAAAATATTGGGATGCACATTGCCGCTGCTAATCCGTTGGCGATCCAGAAGGAGGACATCCCGGAGGACATCATCCAGCGGGAACGAGCAATCTATATGGCTCAGGCTAGAGAAACCGGGAAGCCCGAAAACATTCTCGAAAAGATGGTCGACGGCAAGATGCGCAAGTTCTTTGAAGAGTCGGTCCTCCTCCACCAGGCTTATGTTAAAGATCCCGATAAAACCATTCAGGACTATCTGAACGAACTGGTTGCGAAGATCGGAGAAAAGATTATCATCCGCCGGTTCGCTCGGTACCAGCTCGGCGAATAGAGTTTGGAATTTTAAGCGATGAGCCAGACAGAACAACCTCGGTACCGTCGGATTCTCCTGAAATTGAGCGGGGAAGCTCTGCTTGGGAATGAGCCTTACGGCATAGATTCCCTCGTTCTTCGACAAATTGCAGAGGAAATTCGCGAGATCCATGAGTTGGGGGTTGAAATTGCCTTGGTGATCGGAGGCGGAAACATCTTTCGTGGGATTTCCGGGGCTTCCCGGGGCATGGATCGATCCACTGCCGACTATATCGGGATGCTGGCCACAGTGATGAATGCTCTGGCTCTTCAGCAGGCTCTGGAGAAACAGGGAATCCCCACACGGGTCCAGTCGGCAATCGATATCAAAGAGGTGGCGGAACCCTATATCCGTCGCCGGGCGATTCGCCATCTGGAAAAAGGCCGAATTGTCATCTTTGCTGCCGGAACAGGACTTCCCTTTTTCACCACCGATACGACCGCCGCCTTGCGAGCCGTTGAGCTTGGAGCGGAAATCTTGATGAAAGCCACCAAAGTGGATGGCGTCTATCCGACAGATCCCGAGCAAGACCCTACTGCCAAGAAATATGACCGGATCACTTTCACCGAAGTCCTGCAGAAGAATCTTAGAATCATGGACGCCACCGCCATTTCGCTCGCAAGGGAACAGAATATGAGGATTGTGATTTTCAACTTGAAGAACAAGGGCAATATCAAAAGGGTTATTTTGGGTGAACCAATAGGAACCGTGGTGGAGGGAATCGTTCATGTTGAATGATATTTATGCGGACGCTGAAGATCGCATGAATAAGGCTCAGGACAGCCTTGAACGTGATTACAGGAAACTGCGCACCGGAAGGGCATCCATTTCCCTGGTGGATGGGATCAGAGTCGGATACTACGGCACCTCTACGCCCCTCAGCCAATTGGCGACTCTAACCATACCTGATCCCCGTACCATTATGATCCAGCCGTGGGACACGTCGATCATCGGCGAGGTCGAAAAAGCCATTCTGAAATCCGAGTTAGGCCTCACTCCTATGAACGACGGGAAGCTCATACGGATCAACATTCCCCCCCTGACCACCGAGCGCCGTCGCGACTTGGTGAAAGTTGTCAAAAAGATGGCCGAGGAAGCCAAGGTGGCCGTGCGAAATATCCGCCGGGATGCCAACGAGATGGTCAAAGATCTCAAAAAGGACAAGGAGATCTCTGAAGACGATCAGTTCCGGGCCCAGGAAGAGACTCAAAAAGTCACGGATGAGTTCATAAAAAAGATCGACGCTCTTTACACTCTGAAAGAAAAAGAGATCCTGGAAATCTAATGAATCCGCAGCTCGATCCGGAGAGACTGCCCCGCCATATCGCTATTATCATGGACGGTAATGGGCGCTGGGCCAGAGAGCGCAACCGCAACCGCATCTTTGGGCACCGGGAGGGAAGCGACTCCGTTCGAAATATTGTGAGCTGTTGCCGCACCTTGGGCATTCCCTACTTGACGCTGTATGCCTTCTCCAAAGAAAACTGGCAGCGACCGGACCGCGAGGTGAAGGCCCTGTGGCGGCTTCTGAAAAGCTTTCTGAAATCTCAGTTGCCGGAGATCATTGAGAAAGAGATACGATTATGTCACCTCGGAGATCCTGAGGGCATCCCAGAGGATGTTTTGGCACAACTCCAGGCGGCGGTAGCCGAAACCGCACGCTACGATAAGCTCACTCTGAGTCTGGCCATCAATTACGGGGGAAGACAAGAAATCACCAGGGCCGCAAGGTTGTTCGCGGCTGATGTTCAGCAGGGTAAGTGTGACCTGCACGCTCTTACCCCTGACCGCCTCTCCGAATACCTTTTCACCACTGAATTTCCTGACCCTGACCTGATGATTCGCACGGGGGGCGAATATCGCGTCAGTAATTTCCTCCTGTGGCAACTGGCGTACGCAGAGCTTTACATTACTAAAGTCTTGTGGCCCGATTTCAGAGAACCACAACTTATCGAAGCCTTGTGCGAGTATCAGCATAGAGAACGCCGTTTCGGAAAGACCAGCGAACAGGTTCGCCGGACGAGATCTCGAACCGGCGAGGCTAAGCGTTTATAAACAATGTGGAATTGGCATCAGCTCGAGTCCCAAAAGCTGCGACTGATCACCGGGATGCTCCTAGGAGTGCCGTTGGTCTTCGCTCTGGCTGCGGGTCCATACTGGATTTTGTGCCTTGTGGTAGGGCTTGCTGCCGGCACGGGGCTTTGGGAATTGCAGCGCATGCTCTTCCCTGAACCATTGTCCCGACCATGGCAGGCTTACTTCATCCTGGCTGGGCTCCTGCTGCCTTTCGGAGCCTCCTGGGGAGGGTTTACTGGGCTTCATTGCGCTTTGGTCGCAAGCTTTCTCACCGCTTTTCTATGCCTTCTGGCTTTCTCACCATTGGACCCTTCAGGACTTACTCGTCTCGCTCACTTCAGTTTGGGCTGGCTTTACATCCCTTACCTTCTGTCTTATGTATTGCTCATTAGCCAGCTGAGAGAGGGAACTTTGTGGGTGCTCTACATTGTCTTTGTAAATGCTGCGAATGACATTGCGGCGTTGTATTGCGGCCGGCAGTTTGGACGCCACAAGCTGTACCCCGCCGTGAGCCCAAAAAAAACTATTGAGGGCGCGCTGGGGGGCTTGTCTGCCAGTCTGGTAATCGGTATTGTTTACGGTACCCTCTTTTTCAAAGGGATCAGGGGATGGGAAATCCTGCTCCTCAGTGGGGTTCTGGCATTACTGGGCCAGGCAGGTGACCTGGTTGAGTCCATGATCAAACGCATGACCGGGAGGAAGGATTCCAGTAACCTGCTTCCGGGCCATGGTGGCATTCTGGACCGACTGGACAGCTTGCTTTTTGTGATTCCGGCAACTTTTTTTTATTTGATGTGGAAAAACTCAAGACTACTTTAAAG
This sequence comes from Syntrophobacteraceae bacterium, assembly GCA_017881795.1. GTDB lineage: Bacteria > Desulfobacterota > Syntrophobacteria > Syntrophobacterales > Syntrophobacteraceae > JADGQM01. The sequence goes on along the minus strand of JADGQM010000028.1, from coordinate 18,396 downwards.
GAAGATGACAAAAAAGGCCATCAGCATTCTCGGAAGCACCGGTTCCATAGGAGTCAACACGCTTGAGGTGGTCCGGCAGTTTCCAGACCGTTTTGAAGTAGTCGCGCTCGCTGCTGGGCGCAATATCGACCTGCTCTGCGAACAAATCAGAGTTTTTCGGCCGGAGCTGGTTTCGGTTCTCGATCAGCACCTCGCCGTGCAGTTGCAGCAACGCCTCCAATCAGAGAGCCATCAACCGGAGGTATTCTTCGGCCATGAAGGTTACGAGCGTGTAGCCGCCTACCCGAAATCCCGGATGCTGGTCTCAGCCATGGTGGGGGCTGCCGGGCTCCTGCCGACCCTGGCCGCTATCGAAGCCGGCAAGGACTTGGCTCTGGCCAATAAAGAAATCCTGGTGATCGCGGGCGAAATCGTCATGCGGCTCGCAAAATCCAAAGGCATCAATATCCTCCCTGTTGACAGCGAGCACAGTGCCATCTTTCAGGCGCTTCATGGGAATCATCGCGAAGCCTTGAAGCGGATTTTGCTCACGGCATCGGGAGGGCCTTTTTTCGCCAGTACTCGCGACGAACTGGCGAAGGTGACGCCCGAAGCTGCCTTGCGCCATCCGAACTGGACCATGGGCAAAAAGATCACTATCGACTCAGCCACGCTCATGAACAAAGGGTTAGAGGTCATCGAAGCTCACTGGCTCTTTGATGTGCCGGTCGAACAGATTGCCATTCATATTCACCCGGAAAGCATTGTCCACTCCATGGTGGAATATATTGACGGGTCGGTCATCGCTCAGATGGGCATCCCGGACATGAAAATTCCCATTGCTTACGCTCTGGCTTACCCGGAACGTTTGCCAGTTCAGAGTCCACCCCTGGATCTCTTCCGCCTGCGGAACCTGAACTTCTATCCGCCGGATGAGGATAAATTCCCGTGTTTGCGCCTGGCCTATGAAGCGTGCCGTCACGGTTCGACGATGCCGGCGGTGCTGAATGCAGCAAACGAGGTCGCGGTGGATGCCTTTTTGGATGGTCGCATCGCGTTCCTGGAGATTCCACAGGTCATCGAAAAGGTCATGAAAGCTCATCAGATCAACGCTGCTTCTCTGACCCTGGAAGCGATCCTTGAGGCTGACCAGTGGGCACGACAAGAAGCCGGGAAGATAACGAGTGTCCAAAACGATCCATAAGATAAGGATGATAACTTGATAACTACAATCGTCTCCACCATTGTTGTTTTGGGATTATTGATTTTCGTCCACGAACTGGGGCATTTCCTCGTGGCCAAGCGGTCCGGAGTAACGGTCCTTCGCTTCTCACTGGGTTTTGGTCCCAGGCTTTTCGGGGTCAAGCGAGGCGATACGGACTACTGTTTGTCCCTCATCCCACTGGGGGGCTACGTCAAGATGCTGGGGGAGGAAGCGGGAGATGAGATCGAGGAGGTTCAACAGGCCACCAGTTTTTCATTTCAACCTGTTTCCAAGCGAATAGCCATTGTGCTGGCCGGTCCATTCTCCAATTTCCTCCTCGCTATCATCATTTTTGCCCTTATTTATGCATTTTCCGGCATCCCCCAGCTCACCCCTGAAATCGGTTCAGTTAGCGCCGACTCGCCTGCCGAGCGAGCTGGGCTCATGGCTGGCGATAAAGTTACCACCATCAACGGCATGGCAATCAGCGATTGGGAAGAGCTCTCCGGCCTCATTGAAAAACTGGGAGAACAACCGCTGTCGCTCCAAATCGAACGTGGGGCGGAACCCATGATGATACAAGTCACTCCACGGGTGACCGAAGTGAAAAACATCTTTGGGGAGCCAGTCAAACGCGCGGTGATCGGCATTACCGCGTCTGGAAAAATTGTCCTCAAGGAGGCCAATCCTGTCTTTGCTGTCTATTACAGCGTCCTTCAGACCTGGCACCTGAGTAAGCTCTTCGTTGTTACCGTTGTGAAACTTTTGGAAGGCGTCGTTTCGGTCAAGACTTTAGGCGGGCCAATTCTGATTGCACAGATGGCAGGCCAGCAGGCAAATGAAGGACTGCTCAATCTTATCCATTTTATCGCCTTGATCAGTGTGAATCTGGCGGTCCTGAATCTGCTTCCCATCCCCGTTCTGGACGGGGGACACATCCTGTTCTTCCTGATTGAGGGATTGCTTGGCCGGCCCATTGGCCCAAAGAAGATCGAGTGGGCTCAGAAAGCCGGGATGGTCCTTCTCCTTGTGCTCATGGTCTTCGTATTCTACAATGACATCATGCGCCTGATGCCCGGATACAAACCGCAATTTTTGCCATAGGACTGACCGGCATCCAAGGCAATCTGCCAAGACAGTGAAGATCGCTCCCCTATGAAAATCCTTGCCGTTGACACCTCTACCGCTTCGGGGAGCATTGCTCTGCTCGATGGAGCTCGTTTGATGGTCGAGTGGACGCTGCAATCAGCCCAAACTCACAACCGCCGGCTTCTCAAGAACATCGATCACTTCCTGAGCGAGCTCGGATGGACCATCGAACACCTCGACGGCTTCGCGGTCACCATCGGTCCCGGGAGCTTCACGGGTTTGCGAATCGGAGTAACTACGATCAAAACCCTTGCCTGGGCTACCGGAAAACCCTTTGCGGGTATTCCTTCGCTTGACGCCCTCGCAGCCCCTCTCGGGTTTAGCGCTCTTCCGATCTGCCCCCTTATCGACGCCCGCAAGAGCGAACTGTACTATGCCCTCTACCAGCCCGATGGAAAGGGCACGGTACGGCTCTTAGCGCCCTTCCGGGTGGATTCCCCCGAGCACATTGTGGAAAGGATACAAAGTCCCACGATCTTCTGTGGCGATGGCTGGGCCTTATGTCAGGGACTGTTTTCGAAGGAACTTGGAGCGCGGGCGGTAGCGGCTTCCGGCCCCTTTCATGTTATTCGGGCAAGTTATGTCGGAGAATTGGCGCGAAAGAGATTCAAGGAACAACAAGCGGAAGATCCGATGACCGTTGTCCCACTCTATGTCCGACCTTCCGAGGCCGAGATTCGCCACCCGCATCTCGCTTGCGCTTCATAGAGTGGCATTTACTCTTATGCCGGAAGGCAGGATATCAGGTAATAAGTAATCAACCAAGTCTGAGGCTTGATCGTCATTCCCGCTAACCGCCATGACCGGGAGGTCACAACGAACAATGAAAGTCTTCTGGAGCACTCCATCGTCATTCCGGCATGCTTTTAGCCGGAATTCAGGAACACGGTCTGGATACCGGCCTTCGCCGGTATGACATGGTGGACTTTCATAGGAAAGGCATGCGGGAATGTCGATCTGAAAGTTGGGGCTGATATTTTATTCTTGCCTCAGGTCTAAGATGTCGAAGGGTTCCTAATCCTCATGGTGACCAACGCAGAACATGCCCGGAAAGCGATTCTCAGATCCGCCAGGAGAGCTCGAAAGGTTGGCAGAATCACCCCTGCGGCCGCATTCGCTTTGCGACATCGTTGCTTTCCGATCACCTATCTTATTCGCAACATCTTGACTCTTCAAAGAGAAGACCCGTGGATGCATGGTTCTCGACGGGTTCAGAAGAACCGTCTCCTCCGGATCCTGGAAGAACGAGCCCGAATCTTTCTGGAAGTGAGCAAGTGGATAAGAGAAAAGAGCGGCGGCCAGGGATGGCGACATCAAATAGAGTCCGCCATCGAAGGACCATCCCTGCCATCGGGCTACTGCAGCCATTGCGGAGGTTGCTGCGAAATTGCCAGCGGTTTTCCTGATTTCCCACCCGACACAGCGATCCCTTCACGCTGGCAGCGCCTTTTTGGTGACGGTATGGGAAGAGGTCACCGATTCTGTGCCTTCCTCTGGGAGCTCGACGCTTCGGGGCGGAGCTTGTGCGCCATTCACCCCTGGCGCTCTAATCCCTGCAGGGTGTTTGAAGAGGAAGAATGTGACTATTTCATGAAAGATCTGAAAACGAACCCTCTCTTCGATCCCAAGGCCTTCTCAGTGACGTGCCGTCGGCTCTCCCATTTGATTAATCGCGGATAACTGCCAGCGTGAGCCGCCGATATCGCGGCAGAAGGTCCAGAATTCCTGAAACTTCACCGGATTGAGTTTATCGCCTTCAACGACCTGTCCGGTCTTGTCGTCCATCGTATAGTCGAGAAGGTTCGCTGTAAAAAACACGGTCGCGTAGTCCTTCCCCGCTTCCTGCCAGGCTTCGCTGATTTCGACTTTCCTCACCGCAATATTCTCCAGGCGGTTGCTCCTGCCTAGCTGCTTCATTTTGGTAAACTCACTCTGGAAAATCCCGGACATCTCTACCGTCAACATATTCTCGATGCCTTCCAGGCTGCGATTCATCCACCCTGCCTGGATCCTGAAGAACATATCCTGCATGAGTTCCTTGAACGATTCTTCATTGAAGTTCGGGTCCATCCGGCGTATCTGGTCCAGCCCTCGCTCCAAATCATCATCGTAGGTCCCAGCAGCATTTTGATTGCTTCCACCGGATGCCGCTCCGTAAGGAATTTCCGATCGAGGGGAGACAACGTCACCATAAAAAGAAGTCGTCCCCTTCTGCTGCATTCGCCACCTCTTGTAAAATTTCCACCCGAAATAACCGAGCAAAGCAAGGATTACAATGTCGAAAAGCCCGATCCCTCCGCCTCCACCAGACCCTCCAGGTCCAGCAGCGGCCCCTCCCCTGCCGCCAAAGAGCATATTGCCAAGAAACCCTCCCGCAACCCCTCCGGCTAATCCCTGCAGGAAAGGACTCCGACTGAACCATCCCGAAGAAGGCTGGTTGGCGGAACCCGGATAACTTCCCGATCCGGGAGCGCCGGAACCGGAGCCCGGAGCGCTGTAGGGCCTACTGGGAGAAGGGCTGGACGGCATGCTGGGGGCCGAATAGCTTCGACCCCCTCGACTGCCCGACGACCCCCCTCCTCCAGCTCTTGCCCAAGCATTGGATTCAAGCATGGTCGAAACCAAAAAAAGCACGAAAATCATTACGACAATAGCGAAGTGCGGACTCAGTCTTTTGTTCATTTTTGGTCGTACTCCTCTCCCCGTGTTTACCACAACCACCGACACGAAGTACTTAATCACGGCTCCGGCGTGTGTCGAGACGCCTGATGTCTTGGAATATAACAAAGCACCGAGATGATGACAACAATCAGGATATCGGATCATTCGAAAACTTCTGGTGAGATCTGCGGTGATGCGCCAGCAGCCTTGACAAATTCATGATACCCGCTCATAATCGACACGAAGCGTGAGGCTCGGGCTTTTCATATCAGCTAATAAGGAGGACCAAATGGAGGAAAGACCGGAAGATTATGCAAAGTACTGGGTGGAACAGGCTATAAAGTTCTACAAAGCGGTTGGCAAACAGGTCGCTTTGGCCGAATTCTCGAATCCCAACGGAATGTTTATTCAAGGTGAAATGTATATCTTTGTGTTGAGCTCTACAGGCACCATGCTTGCGCACGGAGTCAACGAAAGATTTGTGGGGATCGACTTCAGTGACGTTAAGGATTCGGATGGTAAGTCCTTTAACACAGAGATCATGGCTGCGGCCAACTCGAAAGGGAGCGGTTGGGTGGAATACAAGTGGTATCACCCAAGAAGAAACAGAGTGTTACCCAAGAAGGCTTATTTTGAGAAGGTGGAAGATGTGATCGTCTGCAGCGCGATTTACCTGGATGAGGACTAGGGCAAGACCGCCCCATTATCGCAACCAGACCCCCGACTCATTATTTTTTCTCTGGCGGGAACATCGGATGATGCTATTCCTTATCCTAAGCGCGAATTTCTTTTACGCTTCCCTTTCATAGAGCCAAGAGCGCTCATCCCTTTGCAGGAACAAAAAGAGCAGGCAGCGGAAACACTCCATTGCCTGCTCTTTCATTGTTCAAGGCCGGGCAACACCATTTTTCCTTATGCGCCCAGCCCCAGCGATAACTCCTTGCCATCTGTCTTCTTTACATTGGTGTACGCGGCCGCTTCCCTCGTGACTCGTGAACCTCAACCGGCTTATGATAGAAAGGTGCGCGCCACTTGAAAACCATGTCTATGGCATCCCCCGGACAAGCGAGGGCACAGACCTCGCAAACAATACAGCGCGCCGGATAGAAGGTCAGCAACCGCTTTTCCTTGTCGATGGAAATCGCTTCAGAAGGACATTTCGTAGCGCATAAGCCGCAAAGAAAACACTTGTCATCGTTAAAGGTTACGTGGCCCCGAGCGTTTTCGAAGGGCTCCCGTACCTGAACCGGATACATTCTCGTTGCCGGTCCACCGAAAAAATTCCTCAGAATGGTGGGTAACATCAACGCCATTCGCTCACACGCTCCTTTCGCTTTCTATCTCTCAGTACAGGAGATACATGGATCAAGAGAGTGAATATTCACAGGCACGTCCGCTAATTGACAACCGGGCAGCAGGATTAATACAGCAGGCAAATTCGCAAAAGTTGGTGTGCGTATCTTCATGCGCTCGAGATGGCGGGTGCCGTTTCCCTTAGCATAATAGTACAGCTCACCACGAGGAGCCTCGGTGCGCGCAACCGTCTCATTGGCCGGTGGGCCGCCCTTGACTTTTATCGCAATCTCCCCTTCCGGCAATTTGCTCAAGGCTTCCATCTGCAAATCAATGGCCTGGAAAAGCTCTCTCGCCCGGACCTTCATGCGGGCGTAACAGTCGCCTGCGGTTTCCACGATCGGCTCGTAATTGAGCTCACCATAGGCGCTATACTTGGTTAAGCGAGCATCTTCACTGACCCCGCTGCCCCTCAAAGTGGGCCCGACGCATCCCAGCGCCATGGCCTGTGCTTTCGTCATAACCCCGACACCCACGGTCCTGGATTTAACGGTGTAGTCGTTGATGAGCACGTTAACAAGATCGTCACTTTCTCTCCGAACGACATTCAAGGTATCGATAACGGTTTTCTTCTGTGCTTCATCGATATCCCGTCTCACCCCACCGACCACATTCACCGACTGGATGACCCGGTGCCCGGCAGTCTGTTCGAGGATATCAAGCACCTTCTCTCTGATGCGCCAGAATTGCAGGAACATGCTTTCGTAGCCGAAGGCATCCGCAAACAGCCCCAACCAGAGCAGATGGCTATGTGTACGAGCCATCTCCGCCCAGATCGTGCGCAGGAATTTTGTACGGGGGGGTATATCAAGCGGCCACAGTTGTTCCGTTGCCAGCACTACCGATTCGCTGTGCTGGTAACTGCAGATCCCGCAGACACGCTCGCAAAGATAGATGTTTTTGTTATATTCGTTCAGCTCGCATGCCTTTTCTATTCCCCGTTGGCCATAACCGATAACCGGCACAACCTCTACAACCTTCTCATCTTCGTAGGTGATCCGCAATTGTACTGGTTCCGGCAGCACCGGATGCTGGGGTCCAAATGGTACTGTCGTACGTGTAGCCATTAAATCTCTCCTTTCGACTCAGCCTCTGCCTTTTTGGGTTTCAACATGGGCGTCGTCGGACTATCATGGGCCAACATCAGGTGTCCGCCATAATCAATGGCCAGATCCTTAACCTTCAGCCCGAACAGCTCTTTCATCTCGTTCTCGATCAACAAAGTGGAAAGGGTGGTCCCGGTGAGGCTTGGGACTTCCTCATCCTTTCCCACGGTGTAGCGCAGGCACGTTAAATCGACCCCGCGGTTGGCGCTGAAGAAATAGGTCACCTCCAGCTTTTCATCCAAGTCATTGCAAACCGCGGTAACGAACTTCGCGCCCGCATCCAGTAGCTTTTTGCCTTCATTCACAATGTCGTTTTTGGTGATTTGGATTATGTTTTCCATTATGTGCTCACTACCTCATAGGTTGGCGCTGGCTAGTTTCTGCAAGGCTAATACGACACCATCGATGATCGCTTCCGGACGCACCGAACAGCCCGGGATGTAGACGTCCACAGGAACAACCTTGTCAACACCACCAAGCACATTGTAGCAGTTGTGAAAAACACCGCCCGTGGAGGCACAGGTCCCTACAGCGATGACCATCTTCGGACCGGGAACCTGATCATACAAATTTCTGAGCACGCGCGCCGTGCGCCTGTTTACCGGCCCGGTGATCAGCAAAACATCGGCATGTTTAGGATTACCCATGTTGACGATGCCGAAGCGCTCCACGTCATAGAGAGGAGTCAGACAGGCGAGCACTTCAATGTCACAGCCATTGCATGAGCTGTTATCAAAGTGCATAATCCAGGGTGATTTTATGCGAGAATTATGTATCAGACCCATGTCTCTTACGATACCCCCTTGGTGAAATAAATATAAGCAATGTTGAGAACTCCGAGAATCAATCCAACCGTCCAGCTTAAGCGCACCATCCATGGGGCCGTCATTCTCGCAGCGATGTTATCGATAAGCAATTCGAGTAAGAATGCAGCCAGCGCGATCAAGATACCCACCCAGAGAGGATTCGTCCAAAACAGGGCGACAATCCCCAGCACCAACACAATTTCATACCATTCCGCCAACTGGTAGAGAGCGTAGTACGGACCCGAGAATTCCGTGATCACCCCCTTTACGATTTCCTGATGCGCATGATGCGATGTAGCTATGTCAAAAGGAGATTTGCGCATTTTTATCGTTAGAACATACAGAACGGCAATGAACAAGGGCCACAAACTAAAAATCAAGGGCCTTGACTGGTTAAAGATCTCACTGATGAGAAAGGTCCCATTCTGGGCGTAGATCCCGATAGCCAGAAGCAGTAACACGGGTTCATATGCCATGATCTGGAGCAACTCTCTGTTTGCTCCAAAATGAGAATAGGGTGATTTCGTGCTAAATCCAGCCAGCACCAGCGAAACACCGGCGAATCCGAGGAGAAAAACGAGAATCAGAAAATCCGACTGGAACACCAGGCAAAGCAGACTGCCTACCATAAATACCAGATACGCATAAATCCATACGAATTGCAGCCGGCTGACCGCGATACGTTCTTTCCCAATCAGTTTAAGGAAATCATAGAACGGCTGCAAAATAGGCGGACCAAAGCGACCCTGCAGGCGAGCAGTAATTCTCCGGTCGATCCCGAAGAGCAAGCCTCCGATAAAGGGCGCAACAACGATTGTAGCAATCAAGAGAATGAGCTGTCTCATCATTTCAGAATCACCCCGCATCCAATCATGATCACAAGAAGTAAGATGGCTATTGTATTTACAACAGGATTCAAGGTCTTTTCGCCCAGACTGTCCTGGAAATAATAGCCGCCAAGAATAACTTTTGTCTTTGTATCGGCTTCTGCCATATACTCATCCGCATCCATAGCGCCGGACTGCTCGCCGCACATGTATACCGGGCGCAATTGGGTGGGTTTTAGCCCGACGAAGATGAGAGGCAAGAGAACGGCAATGGCAAAGACCGCGTACAAAGCCCATACCGGGAAGTACCCTAAAAGCCCCTTAACGGATGTCCCTGAAAGGGACATGTTGTCCCAGCCTGAGGCGAAAATCTGGGTGCCGGAGATAACGTTATGCGCCGCGGAGGCAACAAAGTTCTGATAAATCGGTGCAACCCCGATGCCGACGACGAAAATCCCCACCAGCAGTGTCCACAGCGGAACCGAGTAGCTCAGGGACAGCTTTTCGAAAGGCCATCCTAATTTTGGCAGAACCTGCAGGAGCCTTCCCAGCCATTTGGTCCAGAAGACAATCGTCATGGTGCTTGCCAGAACAAACAAGACGGCCGCCAGGGGAATTCGGTAAGCGGCTTCGAGAGCGATCCATTTGCCGAGGAGCATACCGAAGGGAGGAAGGAACATGGAGAGGATGCCCAGGGCCGTGATAAGGGTAGTGAGAGGCGCTTTGGCGGCAAGACCTTCCATGTCTTCGATATCTCGGCTCCAGATCAGATGCTCGATCGTGCCGGCGCAGAGGAAGAGCATACCTTTGGAGATAGCGTGGAAAATAATGAGCAGGATCGCCGCGGCAATCGAAAGTGGGGTGTTGATTCCAGCACAGGCGATGATTAGACCCAGGTTGGCGATGGTCGAGTAAGCAAGCACGCGCTTGCCCGTTGACTGGCTAATGGCCAGGGCTGAAGTGCCAAAGAAGGTGAAGGCGCCAACAATGGCTACGGCCGTGCTCACATAGGTCCCGGCATAGGCGGGAGCAAGCCTGAGCACGAGATAGACGCCGGCTTTGACCATGGTGCTCGAATGGAGCAATGCGGAGACCGGCGTCGGGGCAACCATGGCTCCCAAAAGCCAGGATTGGAACGGCATCTGGGCGGCTTTGGTACAGCCGGTATAGCAGAGAAGAGCTACCGGCAGCAACAGAATCGAGCCCTGGAGAGTCCCGCCAATGATGTTCTGCATGGACAGGGCGGACGCACCTCCCTGGGTGACATACAGGTAGATGATCGCAATGATAAACGCCGTTCCGCCCGTGGAGTTCATCCACAGGGCCCGCGCGGCGTTCTTTATGGCGAGCTCTGTCTTATCGTGGGAAATCAGCATGAAGGAGCACATGGTGGTGACTTCCCAGAAGAAGTACAACCAGACCAAATTGTTGGCGAAGACCAAGCCATTCATGGCCCCAAGGAACAAAACCAGCCAGAGAAGAAACCTGGACTGTCTGGATTTTTCCACATGAGCATGCTGTTCATGGTCATACATATAGCGCAATGCATAGATACAGATAAGCGAGCCTACAATGGAAATAACCAGGCACATGATGATAGCCAGGTTATCGACAACGAAAGCCGGAGCAACCTCGACATGGGCTTTCATCACGAATTCAAAATACGCAAGAGGAATCAGCTGAGTGACTGCAAATATGAGAACCAGCCAATTCCGTAACGTAAATCCCAAGTAAAGGTAAAAAATCAGAATGGCGTAATCAAGCACTTCTATTACCAAACCCCAGTTAAACCCGGTTGGGGTATAGGTAAATGGACCTTTTACCACAAAAAGAATACTGTTAGCAATCAAGGTTAGCGCTGTTACGACAACAACGACATTCCGCGCATAGTAGTCGCGAACAAGAAATATGACAAGTCCCGCTAGTAGTGGTAGCAAGATGGCAATCGCCATCATCCCATCAGTCATCTGCCCATCTCCTTAAAATGAATTTGCCTGCCCGCAATAATTCTACGTCAATCAAGAAAGCATCCTATATAATCAATCACCTCCTTTATGGGACCAACGCAGCTCCTCGAAGCTCAGTGGGGAGAATGCCTGACCCTTGCAGGATGTGTCTTTCACATCACGTCACCTTGCTGGATTTGTGCGGAGAGCATGCCTCGAAGTAACCCAACCATCACCACTCACCATGATTTTCATAACTTCAAGTGCGATGCCAAGTCAAGCAAAAAGTTTCACAGAGTCAGAAATCCAGCAGCTTCAGCCCTCAAACCTAATCGGGCCACCGGAAGGCCCGAAGGGGGCGGGGGTCGGTGGCAAAAGTGGCTCGGCTAAACAAAAAAAAGGGCACCCGCCATGGTCAGCAGACGGACACCCATAAGTGACTGAGGATAATGGGTTATGTGAACAAATTCTCATTATATAACCCAGATCAAGATGGAAAGCGAAGTTTTTTTGAGCAAGCCTATATTTCGATTTGAACGCCCAGTTCGACAACACGATTCGGGGGGATGCCAAAGTAATCGCTGGCACTGCGCGAGTTTCGAGACAGGAAAGCAAATAATGCTTTCCGCCAGCGTAAGAACGTTGATTTGCCGGTGGTGATGAGGGTTTCTCTCCCTAGATAATAACTAATGGGAAAAAGGCCCGGGATGATTCCGGCCTCAAAGGCCTTCTGCATGATTTGCGGCACATTAGGGGTTTCCATGAACCCATAATAAGCCACCACCCGATGAAAACCTTCTCCCAGTTCTTCAAACTTCACCCGCTCGCTATCGCGCACCGAAGGAAAATCCGTCACCTGGATGGTCAAAAGCAGCACCCGCTCGTGCAACACCTGGTTGTGCTTGAAGTGGTGCAATAGGGATGGAGGAGTAAACCGCGACGATGACGCCATAAAGACCGCTGTGCCCGAAACGCGGTGGACGTTATGAACCGCTACGTCTTTCAGGAACACCTCAATCGGGATGAGGGAGCCAAGCAGGCGCCGGTAAAGTTCGGCCCGGCCATCCTTCCAGGTGGTCATAACCAGGACAATGAGCGCGGCAACGGCCAGGGGAAACCAACCGCCATCAAAGAATTTGAGCAAGTTCGAACCAAAATACATGGTGTCGAAAACAAGGAACAGACCCACCAGGGGAACCGTCTTGCGTAGCGACCATCCCCAGGTCCTTGTGGCCACAAAAAAATAGACCACGGAAGTAATTCCCATATTGGCCGTGACCGCGACCCCGTAAGCCCCGGCTAGCCCGCTTGAAGCTTTGAAGACCAGCACCAAGCCGATACAGACGATCATCATCATCCAGTTCACTTCAGGGATGTAGATCTGTCCCTCGGTGGTCTCAGAAGTGTGAATAATAGTCACCCTCGGGCAATACCCCAGTTGCACTGCCTGCCGGGTCAGGGAGAAAGCGCCCGTAATCATTGCTTGAGACGCGATTACCGTGGCAATCGTTGACAGGCCCACCATCGGGTAGAGCAACGGCCTGGGAACCAAACCATAAAAGGGATTGACGGCAAGATCCGGTCGCTCAAGCAGCAGCGCACCCTGCCCGAAGTAATTCAGGATCAACGCGGGAAAAACGAGGGTGAACCAGGAGAGGCGGATAGGATTGCGGCCGAAGTGTCCCATGTCTGCATAGAGGGCTTCTCCCCCCGTGATGCAGAGCACCACCGAACCAAGCACCACCAGACCATGGATATGATGTTCGGCAAAGAACTTGAAAGCATATATCGGATTCAGCGCAAACAGAATGTGTGGGTTCTCCAAGATATGCATCAGTCCCAAAGCAGAAAGAGCCGCAAACCATACCATCATAATGGGACCGAAGACATTGCCGATCCCTGCCGTCCCATGACGCTGGACGAGAAACAGCAGGAAGAGAATCGCGCAGGTAAGCGGCACGATAAAACTTTGCGCCGCGCTGGTCGCGACCTCTAACCCTTCAACTGCTGAGAGTACACTGATTGCCGGAGTGATGAAGCCATCACCATAAAGCAGCGAAGCCCCCATCAGAGCCGCAAAAACCACCACGGCCCGAGCTCGTTTGGACATCAGTTTCTCGGCGGATGGCACCAGGGCAAGCAGGGCAAAAATGCCGCCTTCTCCTCGGTTGTCCGCACGCATCATAAAAGTGATATATTTGATGCTCACTACAATCGTGAGAGACCAGGCGACCAGGGACATAACCCCCAGGATGTTGCCTTCATTTGGCTCCACCGCATGGATCCCATGGAAGCATTCTTTGATGGTGTAGAGAGGACTGGTGCCAATATCGCCGTAAACCACGCCCAGAGCTCCCAGCGCAAGCCCCAGGAAAGCCGACTTTGAAGTTGGCGTCAGTTCTTTATGCATGAGGAAACCATTCAATTCGTTTTAGAAAGTCATTCTGCCTTTCATGCCACGCCCTTATAGCAGAAACTCCAGGACTTTAAACCTCTATAATGAAAACCCATCCAATGATCTTGACCATTTCCCCACAAACGCATAATCTTTAACGGGGAGAAACGAGAAATCAATGGCAATTGTAGCGATCGTTGGCAGACCTAACGTTGGCAAATCCACTCTTTTTAACCGGATGAGCCGAAAAAACCAGGCCCTGGTCGGAGATCTTCCGGGTATTACTCGCGATCGCAACTACGCGCAGATCAACTGGGAAGGAAAGGCTCTCACCATTGTCGACACGGGCGGGTACGTCACTATCGAAAGTTCGGGCATGGAGGACCTGACTCGGGAACAAATATTGCTCGCCCTCGATGAAGCTGACATCATCCTCTTCGTGGCGGATGGCAAGACCGGCTTGCATCCTGAGGACTCGTTCCTCGCCGATCTTGTGCGCCGCGCCTCAAAACCGGTTTTCTTTGCGGTAAACAAGATTGACGGTCCGAAACAGAAGCAAAACATTGCCGAATTCTATGAATTGGGGCTTGATCACATCTATCCGATCAGCGCCGCTCATGGCTCCGGGGTCGGGGAAATCCTGACAGATTTGGCGGATGCTATCCCGGAGACAGTCGAAGCTACCGAGGACGATGCTGATACAGGTGAAATACGAGTGGCGATAGTGGGTCGACCCAACGTGGGAAAATCAACGCTTGTGAACCATCTACTGGGAGCCCAACGGGTCATTGTGAGCCCCAGTCCCGGCACGACCCGCGATTCAGTAGACTCAATTCTTGAACAAAAGGGCCACCGTTATCTGCTTATCGACACTGCAGGCATCCGCCGTAAAGGCAAGACTCGGGAGAGGCTGGAAAAACTGAGCGTCATTAGAGCCCTGCATAGTATAGACCGGAGTCACGTGACCGTTATCCTGCTCGATGCAACGGAGGGCATTACCGACCAGGACCTTCACATTGCGGGATATATCCAGGAGCGTTACCGCGGGTGTATCATCGGCGTCAATAAGTGGGATGCGGTGGAGAAGGACGGGAAACAGACGGCACGGTTTCTGGAGGACGTCCGCGATCGCTTTCGCTTTTTTCCGTTCGCGCCCATCCTCACCTTCTCCGCCCTGAGCGGCAATCGCGTGCCGAGGATTATCCCGACCGTCCGGGAAGTCTTTCAGCAATACAGCCAACGGATCACTACCGGTATCCTCAATCGCGGACTCGAGCAGGCCCTGCGGCATCACGAACCCCCAGTGGTAAGAGGACGCAGGCTCAAATTCTATTATGCCACCCAAGCCTCAATCAAACCTCCAACCTTCGTCCTGTTTTGCAACTATCCGGACTCGATTCATTTTTCCTACGAACGTTATCTCACCAATCAGTTCCGGGAAGCCTTTGGCCTCAGCAAAACCCCAATTCGGATTGTCTTTCGGGGACGAGAGCGGAACGAACGAGACGAATGAGACTAACACTGCCTCTCATTTGTAGACCCTGACGCCACCTCTGGCATCTCACTGGTAAGACTCTGATCTTCGTTATCTTGCCAGCTCTCAAAAAGTTGGCTGATGGAATCGGCATCCTCAACCCTACCCCGTTTCCTGCACCCACTGCTGTAAATCCGACACTTCTCCCTCAGGGTTTGCAAGGTAAGTTCTTGTTGGCCGGGGGTGAGAGGTTCCTTTCGTAACAATTTTGCGAGCGCTTGAATGCGGTAACGGTCCAAGGCAGGGATGGCGCTGGAAAGCTGATCAATATGCCCACCACGTTTAATGGTTAAGGCTTCATCGATAAGCCCAATGGGATGACGATACCCGATGCGCAGCCATAGATCATAGTCTTCACAGGCGGGAAGGGACTCATCAAAGAGCCCCACGGCCTCGAATATCTCACGATGGATGACCACCGCCGAGGGGCTGATAAGGCAGCGTTCCAGGAGTTGGGGAAAGCAATAGCCCCGAGGTTTTTGATGATATTTTTTGGGATTTAGTTTATGCCCGTTTCTAACCCAGATTTCTTCGGTCTGGCACATTTTGAATTCGGGATGCTTGCGGAGAAACTCAAGTTGCAACCAAAGCTTCCGGGGCAGCCAGAGATCATCGGAATCGAGGAATGCCAGCCATTCGCCCCCTGCCGCCAGAATTCCGGTGTTTCTCGCAGAGCTCACTCCCCCGTGGGGCTGCCAAAGACGGCGGATGGCACCTGCAAAGGATCCAAGGGTGGCGACCGTGTCGTCCGTAGATCCATCATCGACAACGATCACCTCGAATTTAGCATCCTGCTGGGCGAGGACGGAAGCGATTGCCTCCCCAACCAGGCCGCTGCGATTGTAGGTGGGAATGATGACACTCACCATGTGGCAATTAGCCGCCGAATCCAAGCCAGAGCAGAGCAACGGCGCCATATCCGATCAAGACTGACTCGATTAGCGTCTCACAAAGAGGATCTTCCTTCAAACGACTTTCGAGGTACATCCGAAGCTGCCACCCATAGCCTGCCACCACGGGAAGCAACGCGTAGGCAAACCCAGTGCTGAGACCACTAACAGGGCCGAGAGCCGAGGAGAACGCCAAAAGTCCCAAGATCCAGGTGATGAAGTGCGTCGTTCGTTTTTCGCCCACCAGGACCACCAGCGTTTCTTTCCCCACCAGGCGGTCTCCGCGCACCGCCACGAGATCCAGCATGGCAGTTCGCACCAGAACGATGAGGAAAATAACCCAAAATGCGAACACCATTTGAACGTATGAATGGTGCGAAACAGACACATGGGGCACTATGACCGTGACACTCGCCCAGGCAATCGGCACCGAAAAAGTCTTCGAGGTTGGAATATCCTTAATCTTCAGAGCTGATAGCTTCTGCCACCTGGCCGGCAGAATCACCGGCACGGCATAAATGAGGCCAAGCAGGATCAAAACCACCAGGACACAAAATGCCAGGAAACCAATATTGATGGCAATCCCGAGGGAGATCACCAAAGCCGCAATACTGGTTAGCGTAAAGGCTGATCGCCAACGATGGTAGAACGCAGCCCGTCCCGGATCATTCAATTGGATCGCATTGCGATCAAGGTATATGTTCAAAGAGTGCATGGCAAAGGCATAAGAGGCAGCCATGGCAGCCTCCGCCAGAGACGCAGGAAGCCGCATCAGCGCGTGCGCAGCAAAAGAAAGTAAAGACGCCCCCAGGGCAACGTATACATTTGCATAAGCGAGCATTTCCAGAACCCTCTTGAGTTTGACTCGCAAATCAGAGGCTTCCGGTTGGATGGACTCCAAAAACTGGGCTACGTTCCGAATGATCCAGTTGGGTGTTGAGGCTCCCGCCGCTACTCCCACACAGGAATAACGAGCCATCTCCTGTCGGTTCAAGTCAGCTTCAGTCTCAACATAATAGGTAGGGACTCCGCACTCCCGGGCAATTTCTGCCAGCCGCAGGGTATTGCCACTGTGATACCCACCCACCACCACCATCGCCTCCACCTGGGAACATAACTGCCGAACCTCAGCCTGCCGCTGATGGGTGGAATCACAAATGGTGTTCTTCACCGCGCCATGGGGGTAGCGTTTGAGAAAATGAGTCTGGATTTCGGCGAAGATCTCTTCATTCTGAGTGGTTTGAGCAACCAGCAGCACCTTCTCCCAATCCTCGGGAAGTTCGCTCAGCTGTTCCGGGCGATTGATCACTCTGCCTCTACCTTCAGTGTATCCGAGTAAACCGATGACTTCGGCATGGTCTGCATCCCCCACAATGACCGTGTGGTATCCGCGACGCGTATGTCTTTTGATCACCGCGTGAACCCTTGCGACGCGCCTGCAGGTGGCATCCAGGAGCGTGGCATCGATCCCGCGCAGGCGCTGACGCTCATGAGGCGGGATACCATGGGCACGAATGACGACTTTTTTCCCGGAGCAGTTCTCTAACTGGTTCTCCTCGCTGATTCCTTTCTCTTCGAGCATGGCCAGGACCTGGCGATTGTGAATAAGGGGGCCGAAGGTGCAGATCTTTTCCCCTTCCTGGCGCTTTTGAATGGCATCGAGGGTCACCTCCAGCGCATCCTTTACTCCTTTGCAAAACCCAGCCGTCTTGGCCACAAAAACTTTCATCGAGTCTTTGTCCTTATCATGCGCTCAGCCGCCTTTGCCACAACCATTTAGATCTTCCTCATGGCGCAAATTGACTTTCCCTTATGAGGACCGAGTGAATCTAGCAGGTTCATTGTCACTTGACAACCGCGCGTCAGATGTTCAGAAACGTAGTCAAGCCTGCAACAATGCAACTTGTGAGGGAAATGACAAATGGAGCCGAGGGCTGAAGTCGATGTCGCGATTTTGGGTGCTGTTCCCCAGGAGATCAAGACTTTAACCGAACTTTTAGAAACGTGCCGGGTATTCCCATTTCGGTGCCAGACAATCCGGCTTGGAAGGGTGGCCAACCTTTCCGTGCTCATGGGTACAACCGGTCTGGGAAAGGTTAACGCTGCTATCACTACGGCATCTCTTCTGGAGCGTTTTTCTGTTGCCCAGGTCTGGAACGTCGGTTGTGCCGGAGCCTACCCCGAAGGGCCGCTCAAGGTCGGAGACGTGCTGGTGACTGACAAAACCCTTTGCGGAGATGAAGGGGTCTTGACTGAAAAATCTGTGCTGCCGGTCTCGGACATTGGGATTCCGTTAGTCTCCGACGATGGAGAGGAATTTTTCGATTATCTCCCTCCAAACTGGAATGCAAACCTGGAGGCAATCATCAAGAAAACGCCGCCGGGAATCTATCGACAAGAAAGAGCTTTGCCGCTCACCCGCGCCTTTTTGCACAATCCGAAGGACCAACCTGACCTCCTAAAGCCAGGCACACGAGATCGCCCAACCTTGGGCCTGATAACCCGTTCAGGGCCTCTGACAAATGATAATGAGGCGGATAAAGACC
>JADGQM010000157.1 GCA_017881795.1 Syntrophobacteraceae bacterium | reverse complement strand
TGCCAGCATGGCGAAGACCACCGCTTCGGCCAGGGGCAGGAAAAGGTAGCGCGCAACTCCGGTGAGAAAATACATCGGCACGAACACGATGCAAATGCAAAGCGTCGAGACGAAGGCCGGCAGAGCGATTTCCTGCGCTCCGTCGAGGATTGCCTGTTCGGTCGCCTTGCCCAGCGCCATCTGGCAGTGAATATTCTCGATGGTAACCGTTGCGTCGTCCACCAGGATGCCAACGGCCAGCGCAAGACCGCCCAGGGTCATGAGGTTGATGGTTTCACCGAGTGCGCTCAGCAGGGCAAGGGAGGTCAGCGCCGAAAGAGGAATCGAGAGGGCGATGATGAAGGTGCTCCGCCATGAGCCGAGAAAGAGGAGGATCATCACCGCCGTCAACAGCGCGGCGATCAAACCCTCCTTCACCACGCCATCTACGGCCGCACGGACGAAAAGCGATTGGTCGGCGAATTCCTTTACCTCCAGCTCTGGTGGCAGGCCGCTCAGGATCAGCGGCATGGCCTTTTTGACGCCGTCCACGACACTCAGGGTCGAAGCCGCGCCGCTTTTAAGAATCGTGAGCAGCACGCCGCGCACACCGTCGAGGCGGACGATGTTTTGCTGCGGCTGATAGCCGTCGTGCACCTGCGCCACATCGCCGACGCGGATCACGGCGCCGTTAACCGTCTTAACCGGGAGGTCGTTCAGTGCCCCGAGCACCGCCGGATTGCTGTTCAGAGAAACATTGTACTCGGTTTCGCCAATTTTCGCCGTGCCGCTCGGAAGGACGTAGTTCTGTGCATTGAAGGCATTGACAACATCCTGTGGGGCCAGGTTCTTCGCCTGGAGTGCTTGAAGATCGATATCGACGGCGACGACCCGCGCCTTCCCGCCATACGGATAAGGCACGGAGGCCCCCCGCACGGTTGAAAGACCTACCTTCACGCGGTTCATGGCCATGTCCTGCAGCTCCTGTTCCGAGAATTTCTTGCTGGCCAGGCTGTACTGGAGGATCGGGACCGTCGAGGCATTGTAGCGGATGATGAACGGCGGGGTAACGCCCGGCGGCAGGAAGCGCAGGGCTGTTTGCCCGCTCGCCGCGAGCTGCCCCACCGCATCGGAGACCGAGGCGCCGGGCTGGAGGAATACCTTAATCACGCCGGCGCCGTTGTAGGCGGTGGACTCCACATGCTCGATATCGTTGACCAGGGTGCTGATCATGCGTTCATGGTTGGAAATGATGCGCTCCTCCACCTCATGGGCGCTCAGACCATTGTACACCCAGACCACACTCACAACCGGGATGTCGATATCCGGGAAGATGTCCGTTGGCGTGCGCAGCAGCACGAAAGGGGTCAGCAGCAAAAGCACCAGCGCCGCCACCACAAAGGTGTACGGCCGGCGTAAAGCAAGTTGAACAATCCACATGGCTTACTTCCTTCAGAGAATATTCCTAAAAAGCAAACGCCGAAATCGCGGTTCCCGCAAGAACCACCCAGAGGATATCCCGCTTGAGAATCAGAGCGGCGAAGGCCGCCGTCGCGAGGGCCAGGTGGGGCCAGTCCCAAGGAACGTTCAAGGCAAACCGGATCGTGACGGTCAAAAGGAGCCCCACAAAGGAGCAAAGGATACCGCCGATAGCCCTGGTGAACCACGGCGATGAGCGCACCCGATCAAACCAGGGGGCGACACCGATCAGCATCAGGAACGAGGGGAGAAAGATGGCCACGGTGGCAATCAGGGCGCCGGGAAGGCCATAGACCAGGTAGCCCACAAAAGTTGCCGTGATCACAATGGGGCCGGGAGTAAACTGGCCAAGAACGATTCCATTGAGAAAAGTCGGACCATCCATCCAGGAGCGGACTTCAACGACCTCGTGAAACATAAGGGGTACTGAGACAAACCCTCCGCCAAACGCGATGAGATCGATCTTGGACATGAGCACGGCAAGCTCGAAGAGCTCCTTTCGGAAGTAAAAGAGCACGGCAAGGCCCGCAACGGAAATAGAGAGAAAAACCAACAACGGGAGGGTTGTGTGCCGCATGCTGGCTGGATGCGCAGCTCTCTGAGCATCTGGTTGCCCGCTGTTCATCAACATTCCAAGGAGGGCCGCCAGGAGAATAATTAAGACTGGGTTGACCATGAGCCAGAAAAGCCCTGCTGCAACAAGGGCGATCACCACGCTCTTCCAGCTCTTGACGGAGCTCTTCCCGAAGGACAACGTTGCGTTGGCCACAACGGCTACGATCACAGCCTGAAGCCCGCTAAAAACGGAAATGACAGCCGGAAGCTCGTGCGTCTGAGAGTAGGCAAAGGAAAGTGCCAGCATGAGAAGGAACGCCGGAAGGCCAAAGCCCACGTAACAGGAGATCGCCCCGCGCACGCCTCGCGTTTTCAAGCCGATATAAGCCGCCATCTGCATAGCGGTCGCGCCTGGTATCGTCTGACAGAGCGCCACGCCATCCTGAAAGGTTTCGCCGTCAAGCCATTGCTTTTCCCCAACAGACATCTTGCGCATATATGCGATCATGGCGGGGCCGCCAAAGGCGGTGATCCCCATCCTCAGAAAGGAACCGAACAACTGGTGCAGTAATGGGACATGATGCACGTCACGAGCGTGATCAGTTTTCATGTGGCAGAGCTCCTTATTGATTCTTGCACTCGCCAGGTTGGCCCTGCCCATCGGATCGCATCCAGGGAGGACATGCCTGGATACTGGTTTCAATACGCCCCTTGATGAGCTGGAAAAACCGGGTCCGCTGCTCCGGACTCAAAAACGAACTTGCCTGGAGAAAGTGGATGATTACCCGATCCTGCACGGTCCCCTGTATACGCTGGATCTCTTCCTGTTTCTTCTCGATAGCCAGTTGATCGGGAGGTTTCGCTGCCAGAAGATCAATGAGCTCAAGTTGCTTGGTCTTCACTTCCTGCCCCAACACTTGAAGTTGGGTATGGAATCTGTCACGTTCCGCATTGAATTTTGTCAGCTGGTCGGGTGTAAGGTCGAGCTGAAGAAAAAGAGGTCCCTTGGGAGCACCCTGCTGAACTCCGGCAAGCGAAGGCAGCTTGTAGGTGACGTATGTCGCGGCAAAAAACGCGTTCAAAGCAACGGAAGCAATGAACAGGATTCTTTTTAAGTTGTCTTTCATGAGTCCCTCCTCAAGAAACGGTAAATCGGTCAATCGGTTAGTAGGTTAGTAGGTTAGTAGGTGAATCGGTTAATCGCAAAACCGGCCTGCCACTTTGATAATTTATCCATCCCGAGCCAATTCACCGATTCACCGTCTAGATAGCAGGGGTTGGGACATCCTTCCAAGCCGTTGCCTTCTCGACCTGCTTCACGTTGATGATTTCGCCCGTTTGGGTGTTGATATCGATGAAGCAAACCGGAATGCGTGTAACCTCGAAGGAGAAGAGCTCCTCTTTTGACAGGCGACCTTTTCCGTCGTGATCGACCTCAAGGAGAATGATGCGCCTGAAGGGACAGGTCTGACACTGAAGAGCCGCGTCATTAACAGCAAGCGGGCAATGATGTCTTCTTGCCATAGCCGGATCGGCGTTGTGCATTGCTGCCATTTGCGCCGATGGCGAGCGCCTCAGGTGGTCGAACGGGTTCAACACCCAGTCGGTTATGAGGGCGAAGGTATTATGATGCTGGTGCAGGTGGAACTCACCGCCTGTATCCGCGATCATCCCCTGCATCACGTAGTCTGCCGGCATCACATAGCCGAGGTAATCCTTGTCGGCTTTAAGGAAGGACAGGCTCGGGGGTACGTCCGACTCCGGAAAGAGCTCTCCAAGCGCCTTTCGGCTGAGAGCATCATCTTCCGGAAGAATCGAGACAAGCGTTAGGTTACGACTGGCCTCGAAGGGGAGCGAGCTGAGGGTGATTTCTCTCAAGATAAACCCCGATCCGATGACCACCATGGGAATGCAGAGGATTATGGCAACGTATTTCAGAACGGTGTTCGGAACCAATCCCAAAGGGGCCGACAGTAGGGCTTCCACACGGCGCGGCAAAAACATACCGGTGCGCTCCATGTAGCGCCGGTATCCTTCTCCGAACTGGTTGAGCATCCGCCGTTCTTCATCTTTCGCCAGGAAGTAGTAAAGGACGAACATGAGGGAGAGGGAAGCCAGGACCAGGAAGCGCGGCCAGAGGATGCTCATCCCGATTCCCCAGAGCCCCAGGGCGAGATACTGCGGATGCCGAATGATGCGGTACAAACCCCTATCGGCGATACCCCACTTGAATATCTTCCCGAGGTAGACTTGAAGGGCGCATATCGTGAAAGTCGCGGCGCCAACAACGAAGAAAATGGAACCCAGGATCCGGATCGCCTTGAGAAAGACCGTTGGCGGCAGGATCATGTGAGGCAGGAAAAAAGCGGTAAGCCACCCTGTGGCGGAATAGCTTCCCAGCCAGTGCAGCACCGGGTTAAAAACCGAGTAGAAGAAAAAGGCAAAGGGGCTGATCATGATCATGACTTCAAAAGCCATGATGAAAAAAACGACGATGCCGCCACGGGCCGCAATGTTCTTGAAACGCTCGAAAAATTCTTTGTTTTCCATGGGTTCTCCTCTTTTGATCGGTGAATCGGCAATGCGGTTAGACTATTCACCTATTCACCGACTCACCGACTCACGGATTTTTCCTCCGGTGTCGTCAAAGCCAGGGTGAGGTAGGCAGAGCCCAACGATGTCGGGGGCGTCGGACTGAACCACTCAAATCCATCCAGGTTCTCTCCCTCGGCAACAGTAGTCCGAGCACTGCCGGACAAGGAAAGGTCTCTGCTCATGAACATCCCGAGAAGGCAGGCCACAAGGACCATGGCACAGGCTGCCAGGCGCATGGGGACCGTGAGGTCCACAAACCAGCGGAGCGGCATCCAGTCCAGTCCCAAGAGCGGTCTTTTCCCTGGCGCGGGCAAAGCTCTCCTCCGGGCCTCGGCCATGACCCTGGCGGAAAACCTCTGCGGCAAGGGCGGAACGGTCATGCTGTCAAGCATGTCGTCCACCTGGCGGATGCGCTCGACCTGGCTGCGGCATGACGGGCAGACGCCGAGATGTTCCTCCATCTCGCGCATGAGCCTTGCCGGCACCTCTTCATCGATGTAAGCATGCAAACGGGAAAGGATCTCTTTGCAGTTCATGGGCATCTCCTCTCAAAATGTATAAACGAACGAGATGGCAAAAACCCCCGGTTAAAAATCAATTTTCTTCATTTTTTTTGGAGATGGGACAATCGAGCTTGAAGGGAGGCTCCCGCGCGGCTGATGAGCCCTTCAACCGCCTTGGGCGTAACGCCGAGGATCTGCGAAATCTCGGCGTAGCTCAATCCATCATGATGTCTGAGGATCATGGCGGCCTTCTGGTTGGGCGGAAGGGCGTCGAGCGCCAGATGGATTTGGTCTTGGCGCTCTTTTTCGATAAGGCCTTCATCCTGGCTAAGCGATGGGTCTATCGCCTCCGGAATGTCGTCGATGCTGGTGAGTTGTTTCTTTCGGACGCGGTCAATGCAGAGGTGGGTCAGAATGCGGTAGAAATAGGTACGAAAAGTCGCCGTCGGGCGATAACGTGGGGCGGCCTCCAAAATCTTGAGAAAAGACTCCTGGGCAACGTCCTCGGCTTCTATCGCATCGCCAAGGAACCGGTAGGCCAACTTCCAAGCAAGGTCCTGATGACGTAAAACGAGCTCATTGAACGCTTCGAGGTCCCCCCCGGCAACGGCTTGCATGAGCTCTTCATCGGTAGTTTCTCTCACATCCTCCCTTCTCTATTCCCCCTGGAAAGCAAGCAACCGGCGGAACCTCTCGGAAGCGACTCTTCGTAACGATGCGGCAAATGAGCTCCTCCCCTTTACGGGTGCGCAATGAGATCGCAACTAGGGAAAAGAATTGACGTATAGCCAACACTATCAGACTTTCTCATCCTACCACAGGAATTTTGAGCAAGTTGCAACCAACAAGGATAGTTTGAATTATTGACAGCTTGCCACTGTATGTAACAATCACCGACCCAATTCTTCAGGAATCCAAAAGTATATCACCAACAGACTGGCCCCACTCCCAAAGTTCCGGAGCTGTTAGTAACTTAATTCCAGAATTCGTGCTTTTTCTGGCAGAAAATTTCATGGATAACATGAACGACCGTAACATGGGAAATCCATGTAGCATGAGCAGCCGTGTGGGTAGCTCGAACAGCCAGATGGGTGACATGAACAGCGGCCACCAGGACAACATGGGTAGCGTGGGTGGCAATATGGCTGGCAGCGGTCATGGTTCTAGCATGAGCGGGGGCATGAGTGCCTAGTGGTCATGGCTCCGGCATGGGTGGCTCCGGCGGAATGGGCGGTCACGACGGCGGCTCTGGCGGTAGCGGTTCCGGTCGCGATGACGGAGGAGGCGGCGGTGGCGGTGGCGGATACCGTTAGCTGAATGGGCTCTTGACGAGATCCCCGAAGAATGTTCTGTTGAATCGGCATTCGCGTCGCTGAAGGTTAGAGATTGAGATTCTCAAAGTACAAGATACTGCAGGCTTTGGGAAATAATCGAACGGCGGGTGCGGTTATCAGGCTCAAGTTCTTTTCAGGAAAGCTATATAAATGAAGCTCTCACGTGTCAGAACATCGGTTGTGTGGTTTTGCCTTGCGGTCTCCCTTTGGACAGCTTTCGGGGGTACGGGACAGGTGATTCTTTGCCAGGCAGCCGACGGGACTATTGAAATTGAATACCAGAGCAACATCGCGTGTGGTATCTGTCCCGAGGATGCCATGCGACCTGTTCATCCCTACGTTATGGCGCCCGAACCGACTATGCTGTGCTCCGGAACCGGCTGCGGGCCTTGTGTCGATTATGCGCTTTCTATCAACGAGGCCGTACTTGACCAGAGTGCTTCCACTCCCGGATCTTTAGCTGCAAACCTCCCGTTGGTGAAACTGGTTGTCGCGGATGACCCGCTACAATCCCTCAAGAGCTCTGAAGCGTACCGGATTGAACAACCCTCCATGCTGAACTTTACGATTGTCATGCTTTCCTCCATCGTTCTTGTGATTTAAGCCGAAAGCCCCACCCTCTTACATCTCCTGACATTTCATCTGCGGACTGACCGGCTTATTTTGCTTTCCTTCCTGCCAAAGGTCTTATCCGGTAGGCAGGAGCAAGGTCTTTCGCCGATATGAGTATTAAAACCTGCTAGCACTTTGATTGCTTTTGAGTGGTGATGTCCATCTCAGAATCATCCGGGAACGATCACACCGGAGCTTTCCGAGAGGCATCTGTGAAGGCCGTTCAGGCCCTCGAAGCAAGAACGGTTGTTAGTAGGGCGGTTTGGCTTAAGCAATCAGCTTAAAGGAGCTAAGAACTATGTTGCACAGAAAAGGTAGAATATCCACTGTTCTGGTGATGGTGCTTGCACTCCTGATCTGCACTGCTTCACTCTCACTCGCCGCAACCGCGCAGGCGCAACAGCCTGGCGCGATGGGCCCTGGCAGTGGTGGCATGGGAGCAGGCTGGGGTTGCGGCCCCGGTTGGAACGGCGGGCAGGGTGTCGACTGGGTCAACGGCATGTGGGGTGGTCAGTACGGTAAGCGCGGAACGCAGTTCATGGCCCATGGACAGATCATAGCCATCGATACGCAGGCGTCCTCGATTACCGTGACTTTAGACGGGGCAAGCCCGAACCTTCTGACCAAGCTTGGGCTCACTCGCGCAAACCTTCCAATGGACGCAAGTTTACAGATGAGTGCCACAGTTAAGGTCTGGGGTGCTGGATGGCATCAAAGCAAATGGGGCAGTGGCGCCCTGACTCTCGCTTCCCTCAAGCTGGGCGATGTTGTAAACCTGATGGGCTATTTTGACAAGACGAGCGGCGAGCCTGTAGTATCGCAGATCAACGTCTGGTTTTTCTAGTCTATACTGTTCGGCCTGAGTTCGGTATCTCTTTCAAGAGACGCTGGATATTGGATGCGGATAAAAGACCTGCTGCATCTCAACTGGCAGTTTCCTCCATCCATCATCCAATATCCGGCATCCCGCATCTCTAGAAATTGCTACCGAGATGAACCTGAACACGTTCCTACACTTCACGACCTTATTACATCACCAACCACCTGCTGAAGCCGAATCGAAAGATTCGGCTTTATTTTCTGATTCGAGCATCGTCTGGTCATGTTCTATCCATGTCTGGATAAAAACTATCCAGCGGCACAACCCGGCGCACATTGAAGCTGAAGCTCAAGAAGTATGGTGAAGAGAAGGCTTGAAGAAGGCGGACAAATCACTACGTTGCTTAGGCCTGGCACAAAGCCTGACAAAATCATGGATTTCTCATGGCCAAGGTTGTGGAGACCACCACCAATTCCCGCTGTTACCCTTTCCTTTTGCCAACATCGAAGTTTCACATGGAGACAGCATGAGAATTCCTTCTGCTCCTCAAGCGCCTTTGCCATTGAGCAACCTCAGCGAATTGAAGATGACCAGCAGGGAGCCGCCCATGTCGGCCGCTATAGCCAGCCAAAGGGTGGCCATACCCGTCAGTGCCAACACAATGAACACGAGTTTCAATCCAAGGGCGAAAGCAATGTTTTCCTTGATTATCCTGAGTGTTCTTCGGGCATGGCCGACGAGCCATGGAAGCCTTAGAAGATCATCTGACATGAGGACAATATCCGCAGTCTCGATGGCCGCATCCGTACCCATGGCCCCCATGGCAATGCCAAGCCTGGCCGCGGCCATGGCTGGCGCATCGTTCACGCCGTCTCCCACCACAGCCACTTCGCCATACTCTTTGGTCAATTCACCAACTACACGCACCTTGTCTTGAGGAAGCAACTCCGCCCAGACTTCGTCGACCCCTATACTCGTGGCTACGCTTTTGGCTGCTTGCTGGTTATCTCCAGTCAGCATAGCCACTTTTGAGATACCAAGCTGTTTTAGAGATGCGACCACCTGTTTGGCCTCAGCGCGCAAAGCATCGGCGACACCGATGATCCCGCACACATGTTTCTCGCACCCCAACGCGACCAAAGACTGACCGGTCTCCTGCAGCTCTGCTGCAAATCTTTCGACCTGGTATGAATTCAGTCCTTTTTCTATTAGCATGCGATGACTTCCAATCCAGTATGGCTTTCCCTCGATGGTTGCCTCGGCGCCGAGGCCAGGAGTGATTGTGTAGTCCTGGACCGAAGGCAAAGTCATGTTTCTGGCCGCTGCTTCTTTGAGGATAGCCCGCGCCAGGGGATGGGTGCTATGGGACTCCAAGGCCGCCGCTCGTGCCAGGACTTCGTCTGCAGTATGACCGTTTAAGGGAATGATTCCAAGCACATTGGGTTGCCCATAAGTGACGGTGCCGGTCTTGTCCAGCGCAACCGCTTTGAGATGGGCAGCCGCCTCAAGAAAAACGCCGCCTTTAATGAGCACGCCATTTCGCACGGCTGAGGTAATGCCGGCCACGATGCTAACCGGAGTTGAGATGACCAATGCGCACGGGCATGCTATTACGAGGATAACAAGTGCCTGATAGAACCATTTCTCCCAATCTCCCCCCAATAATATTGGAGCGAAAACAGCAATGCTCAGAGCCAGTACCAGCATGAGGGGTGTGTAGAAGCGGCTGAATTTCTCCACCCATTGTTCACTCGGCGCTCGTCGCGACTGGGCTTCTTCCACCAT
>JADGQM010000156.1 GCA_017881795.1 Syntrophobacteraceae bacterium | reverse complement strand
GCGCGTCAACCCCAGGATTTTTCCTGTGGTTCCGGCGAAGGTGCATCGTTTCCATTCGCCCTTTTCCAAGGATTGCTTCACGAGAACATGCGAAAAATTGCTCCCGTCGATCAGTTGGCGGCCTCAAGGAAAAGACGAAACAAGGTCTTCAAGAAGGCGATATCGAAGATCACGGCGAGCACGAACAGGGCGCCCAATCCGATCCAAAGCCAGCCCAGGCGAACCGCGCGCTCCCCTTCGTACAGCTCGGGGATATTTGCCTGACGCCGACGAATGGCGCGCACGCCACTGGCGATCAGCCCGGCGCCCAGAATCAGAGCTGCCCAATCCATGAACCCCATTGCCGCTTGCCTTCCTGGAATTGGTATTCCGTTCCGTATCTCTTTCTCTGGCTAGATACTCGATGACTCCCAAACAGCCCTCCGTTGGGTTGGTTGCAAGGAAGGTGTAATTTTAAAACTGGGAGTGACCTTCCAATCTGATTGTGCACCCTTGGAAGCGCCGCCTTCCACGGCGGCAAATTGTGGCTCAAACCTCAAGGTCCACTCATACCATGTGTCGCCACCCCTTAACGCCATCCGATAAACGCCGCGTGGAAGGCGGCGTTTATCTACCGTTTTGATCGCGGGAGCAGTCCGGCGGTTATCTTGCGCCCACTTTTGATTACACCCTTGGAAGGATGTTGTGAAGCAGAGTTTATGTTATGGTGGTCTCCTTATTGATGAATACTTTCTCTCACCTGGTCGCTGACTACAGGCTAGCGGGGGCTTGCCACTGATCAGTAACCGCTGTCACTAATAACCGATCACTGGTACGGGGTGGGTTAAGTGGTAGGGAAACTTGCATTTCTTGTTGGGGGGACGCATAGCGGGTGCGGCAAGACCACGCTGGCGCTGGCGCTGATGGCCGCCTTCAAAGCGCGGGGGATGCGCGTACAGCCTTTCAAGGTTGGTCCCGATTTCATCGATCCCGGATTTCATACGCAGATCACCGGGATGGCGTCCCGAAATCTGGACGGGTGGATGCTTGGCCGGGATTATAACCAGAGGCTCTTTCGGCGCCTCCTTGAACAAGCCGACATGGCAATCGTCGAGGGGGTCATGGGGCTCTTTGATGGCTATGACGGCCTCACCGAGTCGGGAAGCAGCGCCGAAATGGCGAAATGGCTGGGGCTTCCCGTAATCCTTGTGGTGGATGCGCGCAGCATGGCCCGGAGCGCCGCCGCCCTGGTCTATGGGTTCCGTCATTTTGATCCGGGGTTGAAGTTTGCCGGGATCATTTTCAATCAGCTCGGAGGCGAGGGCCACCTTGATTATCTCAAAGAGGCCATGTCTGCCACACTGCCCGAACTTCCCGTGCTTGGCGGCATCCCTCGGGAGGAGCCGATTCGCATACCGGAACGGCACCTTGGGTTGGTGACCGCCGATGAGATAACCATCGATCCGGAGTGGGAGCAGAACCTGGCCGGGCTGGTGGAGCGCTACGTCGATTTGGATTTGATTCTGCGCCTGGCTGAATATGGCCAGGGTCGTGGTTCGCACGCGCCTGCGGAGGAATCTGTCAGGGTAAAGATGGAATCTCCCCTAATCATAGCGGTCGCGCGTGATGCAGCGTTTTGCTTTTATTATCCGGACAATTTTGAATTGCTCAGCCAGGCTGGAGCCGAAATCCGTTTTTTTTCTCCCGTCGCAGGGGAAAGCTTTCCGGAGGATTCTGCGGGGCTTTATCTCGGAGGTGGATATCCGGAGCTCTATGCCGAAGACCTTTCAGCGCAGAAGCATTTCCTTGCCGCCATCCGTGGGGCAATCTCACGCGGGATGCCGATTTATGCTGAATGTGGGGGGTTGATGGTTTTGAGCCGGTTTATCGACACGCTCGAGGGGAAGCGCCACCCCATGGCGGGCGTCCTTCCTTTTGGAACACGCATGTTGCAAAGGCGGAAGGCTCTGGGTTATACGGAGGTGGTGCTGCAGGAGAGCTCGCTTCTCGGCGAAAAGGGCCTGGTCATTCGTGGACACGAATTCCACTATTCGGAAATCGTGGAAGAAGAAACCAATCCGGCGTTGACATTTGCCTACCGGATTCGCGGACGCAAGTTTGGGAATGACCGTCCTGAAGGCTACACGGTTGGATCGGCGCTGGCGAGCTATGTGCATCTCCACTGGGGGAGCGCCCCCGAAGCGCCGGTTTCTTTTGTGAGGCAGTGCCGGGAGTACAGAGCGACGGTGAAGTGACTTCAGAATATTATTATTTCATCCACGAAGACACACGAAAGAGTACGAAGGCACACGAAGAAATCGTTTCGTGTCGTTCGTGTTTTTCGTGGTGAAAGAAGGGTCTTTATTTTTTGACAACGGCTAACTTCAGAGCTACAGGACAAGCATGATTGCACCCGCAAAGCGCTTGATGTTTTTGGGAACGGGTTCGGACGTCGGGAAGAGCGTCCTGGCGGCGGCGTTTTGTCGGATTTTGAAGCAGGACGGCTATCGTGTCGCTCCATTCAAGGCCCAGAACATGGCGCTCAATTCCTTCATCACGCCGGAGGGGGGCGAAATGGGGCGGGCGCAGGTGGTCCAGGCGGAAGCGGCCGGCATCGCGCCTCACGTCGATATGAACCCGATCCTCCTCAAGCCGACCTCGCACGTGGGATCGCAGGTCATCGTTCGGGGAAAAGCCATCGGCAATTTTTCCGCCGCCGAATATTATCAGCACAAAAAAAACCTGGTTTCTGTTGTCCGGGAGAGCTTCGAGCGGTTGGCGCAGCAGGTCGACGTAATCGTCCTGGAAGGGGCGGGGAGTGCGGTGGAGCTGAATCTTAAAGAGCACGACCTGGTCAACCTCGCCATGGCCGAGATGGCCGATGCCCCGTGTATTCTGGTGGGCGATATCGACCGGGGAGGCATCTTTGCGGCGCTCCTGGGAAGCTTTATGCTGATGACCCCGCCTGAGCAAGAGCGGATCATCGGGTTTCTGGTGAACAAGTTCCGGGGCGATCCGCAGCTCTTCACCAACGGCGTCGAAATCATGGAATCCCGGTCCGGGCGCCCCGTCTTTGGGGTCATCCCCTACTTCGACCATATTGCGCTCCCCGAGGAAGACAGTGTGGCCTTGTCCCGACGCATGCAGCAGGGCGTGCACGCGGCTTCGGGCGGCAACCTCGCCATCGGCGTCGTGCGGTTGCCGTTTGTTTCCAACTATACGGATTTTGATTGTTTCGAGCAGGAACCGGCCGTGGATCTCGAATATTTTAACCGCCCGGAGCAGGTTTTTCGGTTCGATGCCGTGATTTTGCCCGGCAGTAAAAATACCAATGAAGATCTGGCCTATCTCCAACACACCGGGATGGCTGAGGCGATTGTGGCGTATTACAAATCGGGTGGGACGGTGGTTGGCCTGTGTGGCGGGTACCAGATGCTGGGCTTGCGGGTGACTGATCCCCATGGCGTGGAGAGCCGCCTGGATGCGCTGTCAGGACTGGGTCTCCTGGATATGGACACCGAGATGTTTCCGGAAAAGATCACCTCCCAGGTTGATGCCGTGTTTTTGGATCACGGCGGCTTCTCCTTTCGCAATGCCGAGCATCTCCCGGGATATGAAATCCATATGGGGAGAAGCGTTTCGCAAGGGTCGGCTCAGCCGCTCTTTCGGATCATTCGTCGGGGAGGCCATCCGGTGGATGTCTTGGACGGCTTGTCGCAGCCCGATGGGCGTGTCTGGGGAACCTATATTCATGGCATCTTTGACAACGATCACTTCCGCCGGGACTTTTTGCATGATTTGCAGCGGCGGTCGGGACGGACCAATATCCTCTCCACGGCACCCTTTTCCTACCATCAGTGGAAGGAAGAACAATTCGATCGCCTCGCCGAACAGGTGCGCAAGCATTGTGATGTGGAGCGGATTTACCGGTTGATAGGTCTGTCCTGATGGGGTTCCCTCCCTGGCATCTTGCTCTGGCTTATGGTCTCGATCTGCTCGTCGGCGACCCCCAGTGGCTGCCTCACCCGACGCGCTGGATCGGGCGTCTGATCACCTGGGTAGAGTCCGTCTTCTACGATGACCGCGCTTCCCCGAATCTGCAACGCCTTGCCGGGTGCGCTTTTTGGATGTCGGTGGTGGCCGGAGTGCTCATCGGAGCAACGGTCGTCATTGAAGTCTCAACGCACCTCAATATCTTTCTCTGTCAGGCGGTCATCATCTGGCTGGCCTACACCACCCTTGCCACGCGCAGCCTACACCGAGAATCCTCACGCGTCGTCGAAGCCATGCGCCAAGGGAATCTCGCCACGGCGCGCGAGCGCCTCTCCATGATTGTAAGCCGGGACACCGGGCAACTGGGAGAAAAGGAGATCCTTCGCGCGGTCATCGAAACGGTCGCCGAGAACATTTCGGATGGGATTGTTGCGCCCCTGCTCTATCTCGCTGTTGGGGGGCCGCTGGCGGCTCTTGCCTACAAAACGGTGAACACCATGGACTCGATGGTTGGGTACCAGAATGAGCGTTACCACCATTTCGGCTGGTGTGCAGCCCGCGTTGACGATCTCGCAAACTGGATTCCGGCCAGATTGAGCGGCTTCATCCTGGTGGCGGCGTCGGCGGGCCTGAGGTTGGACTGGCGGCGTGCCTGGCAGGTGATGCGGCGCGATGCCCGGAAGATGAAGAGCCCCAACGCGGGCTTCCCGGAGGCGGCTGCGGCGGGCGCGCTTGGCCTGCAACTGGGGGGGACCAATATTTATTTCGGTCGGGCCGTGGCTAAGCCTACGCTCGGGGATGAGCAGACGCCGATGACGCTGGATACCTACCGGCTCATGATTCGGCTGCTGTATGCGGCATCGTTTGGGGCTTTTATACTGGCGCTTGGGCTACGATATCTTGTTGTCAACTTGACCATGTAGGATTTGCATTTTTTTTGACCACGAAGGACACGAAGATCACGAAGAAAAGCATAGAGAATATTGTTAATGTATTTCTTCGTTTGCTTCGTGTTCATTCGTGGATGAAAAGAAACTTCGTGTGACTTCGTGGATTAGCTTGAAATCTCACCTACAAAATCAGCGGTAGCGACTGAAATGACGATAGTACACGGCGGCAATGTTTATGAAATCGCATCGCAGCTGGGTTGCACTCCGGAAGAGGTGCTCGATTATAGCGCCAGCATCAATCCCCTCGGACCTCCACCCGGTCTGACGGAGCTGCTCAGCCATACCTTTCAACGCCTGCAGCACTATCCCGACATTCAAAATCGGGTGCTCCTGGAGGCGGTTGCCCGGCGCCACGGGGTTCGCTCTGATCAGATTGTTGTGGGCAATGGTTCGACCGAGCTCATCTACTGGTTGCCAAAGGTGCTCGGGATTCGAAAGGCCCTGATCATCCTCCCCACTTTCGGGGAATATCAGAAAGCCTTCGAACTGCAGGGGGTGCAACTGGCCAAGCTCATTGCTTCGGCGGATGAAAACTTCCAGCCGGCCGTCGAGCAATTGGACGAGCTTTTCCATAAATTCTCGCCTGAAGCGATCCTTTTCACCCATCCCGGGAGTCCGGCAGGAACGCTGCTCCCCCATGCGGTGCGCGAATGGCTGGTCGAGAAGGGTAGAAGCGGGAAGGTCTTTTGCATTGTTGATGAAGTCTTCATCGATTTTTGTGAAGAGGAATCTCTCAAGAGTCACCTTGGGGAGCTAGACCACCTTGTCATCATCCGTTCGATGACGAAATTCTATGGGCTTCCCGGGCTGCGGCTGGGCTATCTTTTGACTTCTGAACCGCTGGCCGCCCGCTTGCGGCACTTCCTCCCCCCCTGGTCGGTCAATACCTATGCCCAGGTTGCCGGCCCCTATTGCTTTGAGCAGCGCGAATATCACGAACAGACGTTGGAATTGATCGCCCGCGAACGCGACAGAATGATCGCGCACCTGGGAAACCTCGAAGGATGCCGGGTTTTTCCGGGACGAGCGAATTACCTGCTTCTGGAGTTGGGAAAGAGTCTTCCTCCTGCAAGCCGGTTACAGCAGGATCTGCTGACCTCGGAGCGGATTCTCATCCGCGATTGCCATTCGTTTGAGGGGCTTGGCGGTCACTATGTGCGTTTTGCCATCCGTCTGCCGGAACAGAATCAACGACTGCTCGAGGCGCTGGCCCGCTGGGTGGATGCTCAGTCGCCCGGATCTTCTTCCTGACCGTCCTTCAGGAACAGATGGTGATATTCATCGTCGGACAGATATTTTCGCATGAGGTGACTCAAGAGTTCAAACAATTGCGTGATCTCGGCGTCGCTCAGCCTTGGGACCAAAGCCGTAATGAGATCGTCGTCCGAAAATTTCTGCAGATAGAAGATCAGAGATTTTTCATCAACTTCTCTTGAGAATCCAAATCCCACCATCCCGTCATAGGCATCCACAAAAGTGTGCTGATGTCTTGCCATGGATACTCCTTCAATCCCGCCATCCTGACATCCGCCATTCGACATCTCAAAACCAAAATCCGCCATCAACCGTCAACTATCAACCATCAACCATCAACCATCGACTATCAACTATCAACTATTCACTGTTCATATAGTAATCCAGTCCAAAATGCGTGATCTGTTCTTCGCCCATGAA
The DNA here is from genome assembly GCA_017881795.1 of Syntrophobacteraceae bacterium. Classification (GTDB taxonomy): domain Bacteria; phylum Desulfobacterota; class Syntrophobacteria; order Syntrophobacterales; family Syntrophobacteraceae; genus JADGQM01. The sequence continues at coordinate 3,114 of JADGQM010000156.1, read as the reverse complement.
ATAGCGCAGGGTATTCTTGAGCTTCATCAACTGGATGAAGAGATCGTGTTCCGGATAGAGATTTTCCTTGTGCATGGGGCTTTTGAAATAGAAGGAAAGCCACTCTTGGATGCCGCCCATCCCCACCCGCTGGGCGAGGTCCATAAAGAGCACCAGATCGAGAATGATCGGAGCTGCGAGAATGCTGTCCCGGCACTGAAAATCCACTTTCATCTGCATCGGATATCCCAGCCATCCGAAAATATCGATACAGTCCCAACTCTCTTTATTGTCCCCCCGGGGCGGATAGTAATTGATCGTCACCTTATGGTGGTAATTCTTATAAAGCGTAGGATAGAGGCTGGGCTGGAGGATATATTCCAGTACGGCAAGCTTGCTCTCTTCCTTGGTTCGAAACGAGTCCTTATCGTCCAGCACCAGCCCATCCCGGTTGCCGAGAATATTGGTGGAATACCAGCCTTCGAGGCCCAGCATACGGGCCTTGATGCCCGGCGCCAGAATGGTCTTGATGAGGGTTTGGCCGGTCTTGAAGTCTTTTCCGGCAATGGGTACGCTTTTTTCCCCAGCCAGCTCGATCAGCGCTGGGATATCGACAGTGAGATTCGGAGCGCCATTGATAAAGGGTATGCCGCTCTCGATTGCGGCCATGGCGTAGAGCATGCTGGGAGCAATGTTGGGGTCATTGCGGATCACGGCCTCCTGAAGAGCGCTGTAGGACTGGTGAACATCCTGCGGGCTCAAGTAGACCTCGGTGCTGCCGGCCCAGATCATGATGCAACGATCCAGACCGTGGTCCGACCGGAACCGAACGATATCTTCCTTTAGCGCGTCTACCTGCTGACGTAGATTTTCGCTCTTTTTCACATGAGTGCCGTCGAGATTGCGCACGAAACGCCCGTCGAAAACCGCTTTCATCGGGCGAATTCCCGAAAGAAATTCCTTTATGGGCTCGAGGTGGTCGCGGTTGAGCACTCGCGCATAATTCGCCGCTTCATAGCCGTTGGCCTCGTAAAGGTCCCAGCCGCCGAAGACCAGGTCATCCAGCGAGGCGAGCGGGACAAACTCGGTGATTTTCGGTGACCGGAGCTCATAGCGTTTCCCCAGCCGGATGGTTCCCAGTTGTGTCAGCGAGCCTATGGGTTCGGCAAGGCCCTTACGGACGAGTTCCACGCCCGCCATGAAAGTCGTGCTGACTGCTCCGCCAAGCCCGGGAATAAGGACTCCCACCTTACCTCGAGGAGTCGCAATCTGGTCCTTCAGTTTCAAATTCTTCTGTTTCAAGGGTGAGCCTCCATTGCTGCAAGCAATTCAATTGATCTCATACCATGCATTAAATATTTTCCATGTCCTGGCGCCAGCCGTAAAACATGAGCACGGCGCCTGGGATTTGACGCTTTCACTCGTCACTCGTCACTCATCACTCATCACTTCTCTATACCAACCCAGGGACCATCTCAATTTCGAGCAAAGCTTCTTTGATATGAATGCCTCCGGAGAAGCCACCCAATCCTCCACCTGTGGCGATGACTCGGTGGCAGGGGATGAGCAGCGGCACGGGATTCCTCGCACAGGCCTGCCCCACCGCTCGTGGAGACCGGGGCTTGCCTAAGGCTTGAGCCACCTGAAGATAGGATCGCGTCTGTCCAAAAGGGATCTCGCAAAGCGCCTTCCAGGCCTGCTGATGGAAGGGCGTTCCGGACCGCACATCCAGGGGGAAAGAGGGAAGCGGTTGACGCTCATGAAGATACTTCAGAATGGCTTCTTCGGCCTCGTCCAGCAACAAGGTTTTGCGATAAGATAAGGCCGCCTCGGGAAAGGTCTCCTTCAGGAAGTTCTCGCACGATTCCTGGGAAACAGGGGAGGAGCCGCAAAAGTGGAGCAGGCAAATTCCTTTGGAGCTCGCAGCAAGGAGGATCCATCCCAAAGCCGAAGCGAAAAAATGATAGTCAAGCTGTAATTCGGGTTTAGTTTTCTTCATCCAGGAAGTCCGTGATGTAGGGATTGGTTTCCATTTCGCGCTGCACCGTTGATTGCGGGCGGTCGCCATAGTCATGGCCAGGCCAAATGATGGTGTCGGGAGGCAGGGTAATGATTCTGGTCTTGAGCGAATTGATCAATTGCTCGAAGGAAGCCCCGGGCAGATCGGTTCGCCCTACTGCTCCGACAAAGAGCGTATCGCCGGTAAAAAGGCTGCCATCGATCAGGATGCAGCAAGCTCCGGGGGTATGGCCGGGGGTGTGGATAAATTTCATGGTGAGGTCGCCAAAGGTGAGCTCATCTCCGTCCTGGACGCGCACGTCAGCGGGGCCTGCCGGCTCCACCCCGAGCATCCGCGCCCACCCCGAGAACTCCGGTTTTTGGAACAGATCATCATCGATGGCATGCATCACTGCGAGCGCGCCGGTTGCTTTGCGAAGCTGCTCGTTCCCGCACGTGTGGTCGGGATGGCCATGCGTATTGACGATATAGCGCAAGGCAATGCCTCTTTCCTTGAGGAGTTGCAAGAGTTGCTGCACATTTCCGGCAGGGTCGATTAAAATACCTTCCTTGCTGTTTTCATCGTAGACCAGATAGCAGAAGACTGCCATGTTTCCAACTAATACCTGTTCGATCTTCATAATTCCCTCCGGGGATTCGCTAAACGCTCACCTGTTTTCAGGTTGGAGGTAAAATGGCCCATCTTGGGGAAAAAGTCAAAGAAACTCTGGAGTTTGGATGATGGTTGGGCTTCCCCCAACGGTCTCGGCCTTGCCACCGAAGGAACTGTTTGTCTATGAATGCAAGTAGGGGCGAACGGCCGTTCGCCCCTACGGATCGGCTTGTAATTGAAACAACTGTTTGTCTATGAATGCGAAGGGAGCCGGCCCCCTGTGGGTGAACCCGATGACCGCGGCTTTCTTGGAACCTGGCCGGAGCCCCCTTTCTATTATCTTTTCTTTGGGCAAGAGGCCGGCGCGGGTTTTTTTAGCTGGCTTGAGAAACAGCGAGGCTGGGTGCTGCGCAGCCTCTACAACCTCGCCTACGACCAATGGCAGCAGATCAGTGCCGAAACGCTCCGGATAGGGCCTTTTTTCATCACCATGCAGTCGGGAGTTGCCGATCCGCCGGAACGAT
>JADGQM010000155.1 GCA_017881795.1 Syntrophobacteraceae bacterium | reverse complement strand
GACGTCTTCGCGTATGTCACACGAGTTAAAGGTGGTTTTGATCAGACCCTCTATCAGCAGGTGATCGGGGCCTCGAATGCCTTCAAGGAGGGCGATCTGACCATTGGGGTGGGCGCCGTTGATGAAGCGACCCGGCAGAATGCCCAGACCCTTCTGTCAAACACGAAAATCAAAGACCTCTATGAGCACCCCCTGTTGGTGGACGACTTGCAGAAGCTGATCTGGCAGAGCACTGACCAGGCCCAGTACGAGAAGGTCAAAGACTGGACGATGGGAGAGCTGAAGGTTTTTCTTCTGACCAAGTCCGAGGCGGAAATAAAGGGCATCATGTATGGCCTCACCAGCGACACCATTGGGTGCGTCCCCAAGCTGATGACCAATGAGGAGTTGATCACGATTGATCAAAAGATATTCAACCCGATGCCGGGCACCAACCTGGGGGCAAAAGGCTACCTGGGCGCCCGCATCCAGCCCAATTCACCCACCGACCATCCCGACGATGTTGCCTGGCAGGTTTTTGATGCCTTTTCCTATGCCACGGGCGATATCGTGATCGGGAACAATCCTGTCGACAGCCAGGTGACGAGTGTCGCCGCCGTGGAAATGGCGCTCAAGGATGTGGTCGATACCTTCAAGCTCCAGGATGCCATCCCCTGGTGCGTGCTCGCCCATATCGATGTGCAGGCGGAGGTTGCGAAGAAATACCCGGGCTCGGTCGAAACCATGTTCCAGAGCCTTGCCGGGACGGATAGCTGCAACAAGACTTTTGATATCACTGTTGAGAAGATCCTGAAATATGCAGCACTGAAGAAAGGAGAACGATACGGGCTTTACTTTGAGACCGGCCAGGGCTCCGAATTTACCAATGGTGCGGCCAATGGCGTGGATATGATGGTGCTCGAATCCCGCAAGTACGGCTTCAGCCGCGCGGTGCAGGTCGAGCTGAACAAGGTGCAGCCCAAAGGGGGCTGGCTGCATGTCAATGATGTAGCCGGTTTCATCGGGCCTGAGGTTTTCAGGACCCGTGAGCAACTGGTGCGAGTCTGCTTGGAAGATATCGCCATGGGGAAGCTCCATGGTCTGACGATTGGCCTCGACATCTGTTCCACGCTGCACATGTCGGTCACTCTGGATGATCTGGATTGGTGCCAGGACCAGATCATGCCGGCCAATCCCGCTTACTTGATGAGCCTGCCCACCAAGAATGACCCCATGTTGAGCTATCTCACGACGGCGTTTCAGGATCACGTCCGCTTGCGCCAGAAATTCGGTTTCAAGGTCAATGATGTCATGTGGGATTTTTATAAACGGATCGGGATTGTGGACAAAAACGACCAGTACACCGAGCACTTCGGCGATCCCCTTTGGGTGTACTACCAGTATCGTCTGGCCAAGGGTGATAAACGTTCGGTGGACGAGATCTATGCCGAAGGACGCGAGAAAATAAAAGAAGTTGACGCAAGAGGCGTTGATCTCGCCATTGGCCACGGCAAGAATCTTTGGGACCTCAATCCGCAACTGGAAGCGAAAGTCAAGTCCTACTACGACGATGCCAAGGTATCTCTTTGGACTGAGCTCAACCCCGAATTCATCAAGACCATCCCCGATGCGCTGTTGGTCCGCACGCTGTCCGCGGACCGAGAGAACTATATTACCCATCCGGAAACGGGTGAAAAGCTGAGCCCGGAATCCATTGCCGCGTTGGAAAAGTTGAGGGCCTCATGGGGCGCCAATCCTCCCAATGCCCAGATCGTGATCTCCGACGGCCTGAACGCCAAGGCTATCATGGATGAGGGCCACCTTGCGCCTTATCTGACGGAAGTGAGAAGGTTGCTCACCGAGGCCGGCGCCAAGGTGAGCGAAACGAACATCGTGGTCACCAGCGGCAGGGTCCGGGCGGGGTATGAGATCGGCGAGCTATTATTTGAAAACTCGGATCCCAACCGGTTCAAGGGCATTCTCCACATCATCGGGGAGCGGCCCGGCACCATGCATCATTCCTACTCGGTCTATATTACGGTTCTCAAGGGCAAGGTATGGACTGATAAGAAGGTCGACCACGATGTGACGAAGCTGGTGTGCAATATCGCGGATACCGCCCTGCCGCCCAAGGAAGCAGCGGAGGAAACTCTCACCATTGTAAGGGAAATGGTGGGTAAGACCGTTCCTAACTCCCGAAGCTCCCAGTGAGGAGAGCAGGCGCCACAGGTTTGACGGGGTAAAAGGAGATGATCAATGACAGCATTCTTTACCAATTCTAACTTAAGGTGGCTAAGTCGATGAAAGAATACCATTGGGTAAGAGCAGGAGTGGGGTTATCCGTTACCATGGCACTATTGTTGGTGATGTTGTTCAGCGCTCCGGTTAAAGCTGAGGGAGAAGAAGACAGGCCCACCTTTAGCGGCTACACTGATATTGTTAGCCAATACGTTTGGCGGGGCTTTGCTCTGAGCCAGGACAGTGCGGTCATTGAGCCATCGATGACGGTTGGTTACAATGGTTTTTCGATCAACATCTGGGGGAATTTCGACACCAATTCCAAGTACAAGAATAACCCGTCCGTAGGGGCTAAATGGAACGAGACGGACTTCACTGCTGCCTACTCTCGTGAGATCTATGGAGGGCTGAGTGGAACGGTTGGCTGCATCTATTATGCTTACGGCCTCGACAGCACCCTGCAAGCAAACGTTCCCGACAGTGTCGAAATCTATGGCGGGCTCTCCTATGCCCTTCCCTGGTTGAACGTGGGGGTCATCGGCTACCGCGAGGTGTCACACAATCCCGGCTGGACCATTCAGTTCGATCTTTCGCGGAACTTCAAGCTCCCCTGGTATGGGATGAGCACGGATTTGGGGTTGAGCTTCTTCTATATAAACTCCCTGGACAACAGCTCCTATCCTGATCCGACCAACCCGGAGCAAGCGTTCTCCGGTTTTATGTCAGGGCAGGGTCTTGTCGCTCTCAATATCCCGGTCTGGAAATTCGTTACCGTCTCACCCAGGATCGGCTACGCCTTTCCGCTCAGCCCCAGCGGCAGCCAGGAAATCAGCCTGCTCTCCTGGGATAGCAAGGACTGGCATGTTTTCGGCGGTCTGCGCATCTCAGCCGCCTTCTAGTACACACGGGCATAAGTTCGTGCATGTTTCCGGTAGGCAAAAAAAATGCCCACCCTACCGAACCGGCGCCACTGTAGGGTGGGCACAGCTTCATCGTGCCCACCGGAACTGGCTACCGATTTCGCCCAAGAGTGCTACGAGTCTGTCATCTTGGTTTTGGCGGGTGGGATACCGCTCACCCGCCCCATCACCCTCTCATCCGGAGATCGGAGAGGACCGGGACGAGTCCCCGTCTCGCTCATTGCAGAAGGGGAGCTTGATAATATGAGCCGCTTGAAATGGAATCCACGAGTTTTGTGGTGGGAGAGCCACAGGTTTTCAACCGTCCTGTCGCATTCCCGATTTCTCCACTCCTTCGCTCACCAGCCGGGAAATTAAAATCACCAGATACAGCTGGCCCATGATTGCTTCGAGGACGGCCAGATCGCGCGCCACGATGTTGATGGGGGAAATGTCGCCGTAGCCGAGCGTCGCCAGGGTGACGAAGCTGAAGTAGGTCAGGCTGGCGCCGTTGACAGTCTCACCCTCCGGGATCCGGAAAGCGCCGGGGCTCGCCAGTTCCACGACCTGGTACAGGCGCGCCCAAATGAGCCCAAGCAGGAGGTAGACCGCAACCGCTCCCGCTATACGTTTCAATGGCTCACTCCCCCTGAGAAGAAATTGCTTGATCATGAGCAGCGTGAACACCGCGAGCATCCCCGTGGAGAGCGCCACATCTGCGGCCGCAATCGCTCTTTCGAAAGACGCCGGCACCACCCTGCTGGTGACCACTGACAATACCGCGAGGACGAGGACGAGCCCCCGAACGGACGCCTGCGAACTGACGTTGAACGCTCCCGCAACGAGGATCAGGGCAAAGGCGATCTCGAGGATGAACGGCGCCACCATCCGCGCCGAGAGCAGTGGGGCCAGCACGAAAATGGTGCCGAACAGTAGAATCAGCAGCCCGTATGGAGCGCTCTCCGCCGCCCAAATGCGGGACAAGATTTTCCCTGCTCTGTGTATCATCGATGGTCTTTTCAGCAGCCGTCATGCCCGTGAAGACGGGCATCCAGGCTTTCTTTCTGGATTCCCGTCAGAAGCATGCGGGAATGACAACCGAGGTAATGGTCACTTTATTCTGTGGAGCTGTACTAAGGATTTGCGGGCAAACCTTCCGCAGCGGCCCAACCACCACCCAGTGCTTTGTAGAGCTGAACCACCGCCAGGAGTTGGTTGAGCTCGGTCTGGGCGAGGACCATTTCGGCCGGGAAGAGGTTCTGCTGGTTCTGCAGCACCTCGTAGTAGCTGGCCTTCCCCGCGATGTAGCGCTTGAGGGAAACCTGGACCGCCTCTTCATAAGCCTTCACCGAGCGCCACTGCTGGACCTGAACTTCCTGGTACTTCTGGCGGGAAATGAGAGCGTTGGAGACTTCCTGAAAGGCGTTGAGCACCGTTTGTTCATACCTGAGCCGGGCTTCCTCCCAGACAGCCTTGGCCTGCCGATACTGAGCGACGAGAGCGCCTCCCTGGAAGATGGGACCCGCCATATTACCGGCAACTGCCCACAGATTGGCAGTCCCCGAAGTGAAACCCGAAAGCTCCGGACTCACCTTGCCAAACAACGCCGTAAGGCCGATCTGCGGGAAGAAATTGGCCGTCGCGACGCCGACCTGCGCATTGGCGGCCCGCAGGGTCTCTTCCGCCTGGCGGATGTCCGGGCGGCGTTCGAGCAGGGCCGACGGCAGACCCGCCGGGATGTCCACGGGCATGGTCTCATCCAGTAAGACTGCCGTGCGCTCGACGGGAGCCGGGTTGCGCCCGAGCAGCACGTTGATCTGGTTTTCCTTGAGCACAATCTGGCGTTCCAACTCGGGGATGTTGGCGGCGGTGGCGGTCAGCAGACCTTCGGCACTCGCCGTTTCCAGCTTGGACGCCGCTCCCTCCTCCAGCTTCAGGGTGAAGATTCTCAGAGTCTCGGCAAAGGACTGGGTGTTCCGCCGAGCGATCTCCAACTGGAGGTCCAGTTCGAGCAGTTCGAAATAGGCCTGAGCAACGCTGCTCACCAGAGAAATGGTCACCCCCCGCATGCCCTCATCCGTTGCCAGAAACTGGGCTCGAGCGGCTTCATTGAGGCGCCGGATGCGGCCCCAGAGATCCACCTCCCAGAAGACACTCAAATCAATGAAGGTTGAGCTCTGCGTTTTGCCTTCATTGGGGACGATGGTGCCAAAGAGTGAATTCTTGCCCCTCGCGATCCCGCCATCGTAGTTGACTTGAGGAAAAAACTGCGCCCGCGCCTGGGCGGCAATCTGGCGAGCCTGTTCCACGCGGCTGACGGCAATGCGCAGATCGTAGTTGTTTGCCAATGCCTGCTGGATGAGGTTTTGGAGCCTCTCGTCCTGAAAGATCTGCCACCAGGGGAGGTCGGCAAAGGAGGCTGATTCTGCGATCGTCGGCGCACTCCGGAAGTTCTCCGGAGTGTTGACCCACGGCCGCAGAAAATTCGGCCCCACGGCACAACCCGAGACCAGGATGGCTGCCATGACCAGGAGAGAAATGTGCTTAACCGAATTCTTCATCGTTAATGTCCTCCCCCGTCAGCCTGGGACGCCGATCCATCCATTTGGGGTGTCTCCTGCTTTGCGCCGCGATGCGTCCACTTTGTAACAACATAGAAGGTGACCGGGATCAGAAAGATGGCAATGAAACTCGCCGCCAGCATCCCGCCAATGACGGTGAAGCCCATGACCTGGCGGGAGAGCGAACCGGCGCCGCTCGCCTTAGCCAGAGGAACGCAACCCAGAATGAACGCAAAAGAAGTCATCAAGATCGGCCGCAACCGCAGTCGCGCCCCTTCGAGAGTTGCTTCCAGCAGCGGCTTCCCTTCTTCGTAGCCCATCTTGGCGAACTCCACGATGAGGATGGCGTTCTTTGCGGCCAGCCCGATGAGCATCACCAGGCCGATTTGTGCATAGACGTTGTTTTCGTAGTGGCCGATCCACAGTCCGGCGAAGGCTCCCGCCACGGCGATGGGGGTCCCCAGGAGCACGCTGAACGGCAGGCTCCAGCTCTCGTATTGGGCCGCGAGGATCAGGAACACGCAAAGCAGCGAAAAACCGAAGACGACCGCCGGTGACACCCCTTCCTGGGCCTTTTTCTCCTGGTAGCTCATGCCCATGTAATCAAAGCCCATCTCACGGGGCATGGTCTGGGCAAAGACCTCTTCCATCGCCTTCATGGCCTGTGCCGAGCTGAAGCCGGGTTTGGCGGAGGCGTTGATCTGGGCGGAGCGGTAGAGGTTGTAGCGCATGGTGAACTCGGGGCCAGCCGCATTGCGGATGCTTGTCAGGGCGGAGAGCGGCACCATGTTCCCGTCCATGTTGCGCACGAAGAACTGGCTCATGTCCTCGGCGCGGGTGCGGAAGTCGCCCTCGGCCTGCACATAAATCTGCCACTGGCGGCCAAAACGGTTGAAGTAGTTCACAAAGATGCCGCCCATGAAGCACTGCAGCGTCTGGTAAACGTCTTTAAGCGGCACGCCCTGCTTCAGCACCTTGTCGCGGTCCACATCTGCGGCTACCTGCGGTACGGTCGGGAGAAACGTGGTGGTAACGCTCGCCAGCTCGGGCCTCTGCCGTGCAGCGGCAACAAATTTCTGCACGTTCTCAGCCAGGAAGGTAATGTCTTTGCCGACACGATCCTCGAGGATGAAGGTCACCCCGCCCGCTGCTCCGATCCCCGGAATGGCCGGCGGCGAGAAGGCAAAGCCGATGGCCCCGGAGATGCCACGAAACTTGGCGTTCAGGTGCGCCATGATGGCTTCGTACTTCTCCTCGGGTTTCTTACGCTCAGCCCAATCCTCCAGGGTGATCCAGAAGAAACCGCTGTAGGTGTTCTTCACCTGGCTCAGCATGCTGTAGCCGAGAACCGAAGAATAATACTTCACCCCCGGCGTCTTGCTCAGAATCTCCTCGCCCTGCTTCATGATGGCGTCGGTGCGCTGCATCGAGGCCGCGTCGGGCAGTTGCACTCCGGCGTACATGTAACCCTGGTCCTCTTCCGGAAGAAAGCTCGCCGGAATCTGTTTCCCCAAAAAACCCGTGAAGACGGTCATGCCGAGAAGGAGCAGAAGGGACACCGAGCTCCTGCGGATGAGCAGGCGGCAGGTGCTCACATAGCCGTCGGTTGCAATGCCGAAGACCTTGTTGAACCCGTTATAAAACATCTGGAGCGGTCCCCTTCCTTTCTTCTTTGGGCGAAGCAGGAGAGCGGACAAGGCCGGGCTGAGGGTGAGGGCGTTGAAGGCGGAGATGACGACCGAAACGGCAATGGTGACTGCAAACTGCTGATAGAGTCGGCCCGTGATTCCGGGAATGAACGCCGTCGGCACAAAAACCGCCGCAAGGATGATGGCGATGGCGATGACCGGCCCGGACACTTCTTCCATCGCTTTGAGCGTCGCCTCCTTCGGCGGCAGGCCGCGCTCGATGTGATGCTCGACGGCTTCGACCACCACTATGGCGTCATCCACCACCAGGCCGATGGCCAGCACCAACCCGAAAAGCGAGAGGGTGTTGATGGAAAAGCCAAACAAAGGGAAGAGGGCAAACGTACCCACCAGGGACACCGGCACGGCGAGGAGCGGGATCAGGGTGGCGCGCCAGCCCTGCAGGAAGAGAAATACCACGATGATCACAAGCGCCAGGGCTTCAATGAGCGTTTGCTTGATTTCCTTCATGCCCTCGGTGACGGCAAGGGTGGTGTCCAGGGCCACCGCGTACTCGAGATCGGGAGGGAAGCTCTCTTTGATCTTCGCCATGAGCTTCTTCGCTCCGTCGGCGGCTTGAATGGCGTTGGAACCGGGCAACTGGTAGAGCGCGATGAGGGCGGCCGGTTTGCCGTTGAGTCGCCCCTTCATGTTGTAAGTCTGTGCCCCCAGTTCGATGCGGGCAACGTCTTTGAGGCGCACGAAGGACCCATCAGGCTGCGCTCGAACGACGATTTCGCCGAATTCCTGTTCGTTTAGCAATCGTCCCTGGGCACGGACGGCATAGGTGAACTCCTGCCCCGGAGGTGTCGGCTCAGCGCCGATTTGACCCGCAGGGTTCACGGTGTTTTGCGTCTGGATGGCGTTGACAATCTCGGGAATGGTGATGTTGAGCTTTGCGAGCTGGTCGGGTTTCACCCAGAAACGCATGGAATATTGGCCCCCACCGAACACCGAGACGCTTGCAATCCCGGGAACCCGCGTCATCTGGTCGTTGATGTTGATGTAGGAATAGTTGGCGAGAAAGATTTCGTCATACGTGCCATTCGGGGAGTAGAGGTCGAAAATGACGAGCGGGGCGCTCGTGGACTTTTGAACCGTGACTCCAAAGTTGCGGACATCCGCCGGCATTTGGGATTCGGCCTGTCCCTGGCGCATCTGGGCCAGGATCTGGTCGGTGTTGGGGTCGGTCTTCACGTCGAAGTTGACATACAGGGCCATCTCCCCATTGTTGGCATTGAGGGAATACATGTAGTTCATGTTGTCCACACCGGACATCTGCTGCTCGATGGGGGTTGCCACGGACTGTTCGACAGTGATGGCATCAGCGCCGGTGTAGGTGGTCTTGACCTGGATTTCCGGAGGGACGATGTTGGGAAACTGCGCGATGGGCAACCCGGACATCGCTACCAGGCCGATGATAACCATGAGGATGGCGATCACCATGGCCACGATGGGACGATTGATGAAGAATTTGGCCATGATAAGCTACTCTTTCTTGCCGGCTGGGGCAGGAGCCGATTTCTGTTCGGACGAAGGCAAAGTTCCTGAACCAGGTTGAGAATCGGCCTCGGCCGGCTTCGGGGTGACCGTCTGACCTTCCCTCACCTTCTGGACCCCCTCCACCACGACCCGTTCTCCGGGTTTCAGCCCTTCGTCGATGACCCACTGACTCCCCACCCGCTCGCCGGCTTTCACATTGCGAATGGTGACCTTGTTGTCAGCTCCGACCACCGCCACCTGGAAGCCGCCTTGCAGCTCGGTTACCGAGCGCTGAGGGACCAGCAGGGCGTTTTGTCTGGTTCCCCTGAGGGCGCGTATGCGGGCGAACTGCCCCGGCCGGAGGAGGTCCCCGGGATTGGGAAAAAGCGCGGCAAGCCGGATGGTGCCCGTCTTGACATCCACCTGCCGGTCGGCAAAATACAATTTCCCCCGCTGCGGAAAAACGCTTCCATCCGCCAGAATCAGCTCGAGAACAATGTCACCGGCATCGCTCTGCGTCCGCCCCGCGCGCTCCTTGCCCTGAACCGCCTCCATATACTCCCCTTCACTGATGGGAAAGAGGACCTTGATGGGATTGACGGTGGAAACATTGGTGAGCTCACTGGTGGTGCTGGGTCCCACCAGGTCGCCGACCTGCACAATGGCCGTGCCGGCGATACCGTCGATGGGAGAGACAATCCTGGTGAAATCAAGATTCAACCTGGCCTGTTCCACAGCGGCTTCGGCCGACTGCACCCCGGCTTTTGCGGCGAGATTGGCCTGGACGGCGTCATCCAGTTCCTCCTGACTGATAGCCTTTTCCCTGGCAAGGGGGGTGTAGCGCTTCACATCCAGTTCCGTCTTG
>JADGQM010000154.1 GCA_017881795.1 Syntrophobacteraceae bacterium | reverse complement strand
CCTTTCTTGCGCGATTCAAGATTTCCTGGTTGCCTGACTCAAAGCCAACTACCAGCAAACGCAGACCATTATTCCGAAGTTCTCTGAGGGTTTCGTGGTCCACATTCGCGCGGGCATTGCACGACCAGGTGAGGCCGAGCCTCTTCATCCCTCGGCTGATTTCAACGGCGCGAGCCGGATCAGAAGTGAAAGTATCGTCATCAAAAAACCATTCCCGAACCTGGGGGAAGAGCGCTTTGCCATCTTCAATTTCGCGGATCACCACTTTGGGATTTTTCGCTCGGTACCGGTGACCACCAATGGTCTGAGGCCACAGGCAGAACGTGCACCTGGCCAGGCAACCGCGTCCGGTATAGAAAGAGACGTAAGGGTGCAGCAGATAGCCAACGAAATAATTTTCTATAGTGAGATCGCGGCGATAAACCTGAAGAACACTGGGCAAAACATCCAGGTCTTCGAGCATTTCTCGGTCCGGTGTATGATGCACGCGGCCGTCTTTCGCTCGATAGCTCAACCCTTTGACCTGGTCGTAAGGCTTGCCCTGTGCCAGTTCCAGACAGGTAAAGTCGAACTCGCCTCGACATACGAAATCAACCGAAGGGGCCCGCTGAAGCGTCTGCGCCGGCAAGACCGTGACGTGTGCGCCGATGAGGCCGACCTGCGCTTTCGGATACTGAGCCTTTATCACCTCGACGCACCTGACGTCATTCGGCAGCGAGGGTGTGCTTGCATAGATGATGATGAGCTCGTAGTCCGCAGCGATCTGAAGGATGTGCTCAAACGTGAGATGATGAGGCGGAGCATCAACCAACCTGCTCCCGGTCACCATGGCGGCCGGCTGTGCCAGCCAGGTGGGGTACCAGTAAGACGTGATCTCCCGTTTGGCAGGGTAGCGAGCGCCAGCTCCGCCGTCGAAACCCTCAACGGATGGCGGATTTAAGAAAAGGGTTTTTTTCACGATGATTCGATCTCTTCTCTCACACCGGGCGAAGCCCCGGTCGCTGTTGTTCGATCATGTCGTTTCGAAGTCACCGTATAATGCCAATCCGGGTCACAGGCAATGCCGGATTTGAAGGGCGATCAGACCTTTCTGCCGACAAGTTGCCCGCTTCCAATCGGAACGATCAATACATCCACTCTTTCGTCCAATCGCGCTCTTTCGATAAAAGATTGAAGGGATTCCCCGTGGCTCATTGCATTATCGGCCACCAGAAGCCCGCCTCTCACCATTCGTGGAACGACCGCTTCGTAACAGTCCAGATAATTTTCCTTTTCAGCATCGAGGAAGCAGAAGGAGATCTGCTCATAATTCTTTATGCATTCGCGAGCGTCGCCTTGCACGCATTCCACTATATTTTCCAGTCCGGTCAGTCTGAATGTTTCGCGAGCCAGCCTGACTTTTTCCTCTGACACTTCGAAGGTGACGATCTTCCTCGCAGTGTCCCGGCATGCGAGGGCCAGCCAAAGAGTAGAATATCCCGCGCTGGCTCCGATTTCAAGGGACGCGCCCTCCGGCGCACCCGCGGCCAGGATGGCGATGAACTTGCCGGTCTCTCTCGGGATCTGGCGCAGCCTCCGTAAATGGGGAGTGCCATCTCTTCTATCTTGGGCATCAACCTGCTCCAGGTACTGCATCCGATCCAGAATTGCTTTGGGTATATTGTGAAACATCCTTAAGAAGCTTCGCTTTCAACACTCAATCTAAAGACAAGCAAGTACTGAGCAGACATGTTTCAAAAAGCCTTAAGTTCGTCTTTTTCGCAATAATCAAAAGCCGCTTTTGAACTGCTCACAATACGAAGATGCAAAGGACCTGTCAAGAAGGAGAGTTTATGACATTTCAAGGATACCGCCGTTAAACCCTATGAAGATGCAAAGAAACAGGCTGCCTTTGTCTTGAAGGAGGCAGCCAAACTCCCCACTGCTTGTGGGCGACGGCAGAAGATCCCGGAGACAATTAAAAAGACCTGAAGCGACCGAAACATGATATCTTAACACCCCTCACTGTCCGTGGGGCGACCATGCTAAAAGGAAACGTTAACGGTTGGTCTGGAAGCCTGGGAAAACACAAGCAAGAGGAAGATTTGAAAAGATGGATGCGAAGGTCAACCATGCTCTGATCATCGCCGCAGGAAGGGGCGTGCGGTTCGGTAACGCCACCCATTTGTATCCCAAACCGCTTATCGAAGTGGCCGGGGTTCCGCTTCTCTGCCGAACCCTCCTGACCGCCTTCGAAGCCGGCATTGATCATTTTACCGTAGTGACCGGGTACAAAGGTGAGTCTCTGGAAGACTATATATGCCGAAACATTACTGAGGGTCTGAGCGTACAGTGTGTCCGAAACGAAAAATGGCAGCGCCCGAATGGTCTTTCCGTAGTGCGAGCTAAAGGCCATCTGCCGGATCGCTTTGTGCTGCTCATGGCTGACCATCTATTTGAAGCCCAAATTCTGCGAGATCTTGTCGCCGTTCCTCTCGCCCCCGACCACTGTCGTTTGGCGGTGGATTTTCATCCGGAAAGGATTTCCGACCTGGCGGATGCGACGAAAGTGGCCGTCTGCGATGGACGGGTAATCGACATCGGCAAGGAGATCACCCATTACAACGCCATCGATACCGGGATTTTTCTCTGTTCCCGAGGGATCTTTGAAGCCCTTGAAACAGCGATTTCCAGGGGCAGAGAAACGCTCTCTGATGGCGTCCGGGAAATCGCCTGCTGTCAACGCATGGAGGCGATGGACATCGGAGACCTCTTCTGGCAGGATATTGACGATGAAGCCAGCCGGTTGCTGGGAGAAAAGAGGCTCTCAGACAAGAAGCCCCCTTTCTCGTTTCTCGGCCAAGAGGGCAACATAGATGAGGAGCCCTGCAGCAGCCCAGAAAATCTGATCCAAGCGAAGGGCTATTCCATAAGTCAGGCCTAACGCCACATTGAAACCCAGAATCTTGAAAGCGAGAACCCGTGAGCCTTCCTGAACTCCAAGGCCCATGGGGACGGCAAAGGTGAGAAGATTAAACCAGGTCCCCAAGAGCCAGATGCCCGCGGCAGAGAAAAACGAGCCGTCCGTTACCAAAAGGAGGAAATACCAGGTTTTCATGATGCTGAAGACCATCCCCAGCATGTGCCAGAGCATGGCAAGCGGCAGATCCATCGGATGCTCCTGGTAGAATAGTTGAAGTGCTTGATCCACTTGGGTAATTTGATCGCCGGCTTTCTTCAGAATTTCGCCCCCTATTTTATGGGCCACGAGCCAACGTACCACCACTCCCAGTTTCCCATGTTTTTGAGCGATCAGAAACCCCGCGATACCTGCTCCCAGGAGGGCGCTGCCGCCAAACATCACTGCCGATCCGGCAACAGGCAGGTTGATTTTCCAGAAAATGAGCGTGGACCCCAGAACCACGAAGATAAGTTGTGAAAGAGTATAGGCAAGTTTCCCGATGATGACACCCGTCGCGGCTTCCGGCCCCAGGTGGTTCAAGGATAAAAGGGTTCCCTTGATCACCTCCCCACCTATGTCGGCCGTGGGGGTGACATAGTTTATGGAACTGCCGGCAAGGCGGATGCCAAACAAACGGAAAAAGGAGAGCGATCGATAGGGTGGCGACAGGCAATATCGCCATCCAACGGTATGGAAGATATCTACGATTCCTTCCAACAAAACAAAAACGACCAATCCCCAGCCAAGCAGGCAAAGGTCCCGCCACAGGGCATCGAGCCCGATCTGCCAGATCAGAAGTATGAGCAGACCTGCTCCCAGCAGGATGGCGGCGATATGAAATTTCTTCAAGATGGTTCTCTCTCTTCCTTCGGGAGCCTCTTTAGGATCTGATCATATTGGCGGAGTCGAGCTCCGTGAATCGCAGCGGTGACCAGCGCCCAACAAGTCACGATAACCAACGTTTGGAGCGGATACCCCAGGGAAAAGCCGATGATGAAAAGGGTTACGTAAATATTGCGCCTTCCGGCAATACGCCGAAAGTTCCGGTCGAAACGGCTGAAGAGATCAATGCTTCTACCGTACCACTTGCCTGCCAGGGTGTAAAAAATGTTATCCGCAGTGTCCGCGAAAACCAACGCGGCTGCACAGAATAATGGGAAATGTCCGCCGGTCACCGAGCTCAAGCCCACTCCAAGGGCCACATACCAGCTATTTTCATAAAAATAGTCGATAACATCCTCGTGTTCTCCAAGCCGACTGAACTGCAGTTTGGTGCGGGCCAGCTTTCCGTCCACACCGTCCAGAATGTTGACCACCAAACTGAAGAAGGCGCCCAAAACAAAATAACCGTGCCAGAAGAGCCAGGTGACCACGAACGCAACACATGCCACGATGATCGTGACTTGATTGGGCGAGACGCGGGTCTCGACCAAAATGGAGGTCAGTCCATTTTCAAACGGGGGATGAATATATTGGGCCGGAAGATCCATCACCTGCTTCTGTTGATTCCGGATGAGCATGCGAGTGGCCTCCAGGGCATCCCTGTCGGTAACGACGTCCAAGAAATAAGGGGTTGCCGACCCGCGTATCTCGGGACGAAAGGAATCAATATCACCAGGTAAGAGAGGAGCGGCGCGGCGGACCAGGGAGGGAATCCCATGGGAGGACCAAAGCAAGAGGTCTTCTCTGTTGAATAGTCCGGCCCGAACAACTTGTTTTTCCTTATCCGTGGCATCCATCCGGCAAAGCGTCGTACCGGGGGCGAATAATAAGGCGTGGAGGAGTCGGGGATCAATCAGATGGCCGGCGTCGATGTAAATAAAGTGCTCTGCCAGATCTGCAACGGATGACAGTGCTTCCGGCAGGCCATTCTTTACTTGCCTGAGTTCTACTTGGATACCGCCCTGCCATGGTTCAAGTGCCTGAGGTGGATGGCCCACGTCCCAAAGAAGGACAAATCGCTTCAAACCCAGCGCCTTGAGATGGAATAACGACCTGGCAATGAGGGGAATGCCGCCAACTCTCTTCCAGGCTCCCGGGCTGCAGGCATTCAGAATGCCCAGAGGGGGGGAGGTTTTGAGGGAGGGGTTCGGATCACCAGACCGCTTCTTCGCTACGGATGACATACAGATTCCAAAAAAATACCGCTTTCTAAGAGGAGATCACCCTGCCTTATCATCAACTTGGGAAATGCCCGATGCCATCGATCGCACCATCTTCTGCAAGCCGTTACCCATGCACCAACGCAAGACCATAGTCAACCGGAATTGCTTGTTCGCCGTGGCAGCCTGCTTATTTTAGGCTGATCCAGCTGGGGAAAAGGGCGGTTTGCCGCTATGGGGTGTTGACGTTGGCTTGGTCCTCGTGGACGACCCAATTGCCTTGACTCACCATTGCCTCTCCACTAAACTCGATCCATCGGGAAAGGTTGGGAGAGGGATTACAAGAGGGTCCTTTTAGCAAGGGGATGGATTAGAAATGAAAGAGATCTTGATGTCGGCGGTGTTGATTTCAGCTCTGATTTTCTGTTGTTGGGGCAGTAGCCAGGCGCAACCGATCGAAAATGAGCTCTACCTGATTACTCCCGTTTCCAAGGACGTCCATGATCCAGTTCTCAGAGCGTTTGAGCAATATGCCAAAAAGAAATGGAACATCGACGTAAAGACGAGCGCGATTCCTAAAGGCACACCGGTTGCCTATGGCCAAATCCTGGAGTGGAAAGGCAACCCTCAGGCAGATATCTTCTGGGGAGGAGAAGGAATTCTTTTTGATGATCTGGCCGCCCAAGGGCTACTGGAAAAAGTGCAGCTCCCTCAGGCCGTGTGGGATGAGATTCCGGCGAGCATCGGGAAACCGGTGCCTCTGCCGATCAAAGATCCGAAAGGGTTTTGGGTGGGAACGATGCTGGAACCCTACGGAATCATCTATCAGCCGAAATTGCTCAAGCGTTTGGGGGTTGAAATCAAAGACTGGGATGACCTGCTCAATCCCAAACTGAAGGGTCAGATCGCCCAGTGCACGCCCGATCGCTCAAGCTCCAGCCACGCCACTTGTGAGGTGATCCTCCAGACCTACGGATGGGAAAAGGGATGGGAATGGCTGACGAAGCTGGCAGCCAACACGGGGATTTTTACGGCCCGTTCGCGCGATGTGCCGAATGTGGTCGCCAAAGGCGAGTTTGCCGTTGGTTTCGGGGTGCCCAGTTACATGGCCTTTGCGGAGGTTTTGGGCGGGTATGAGCTCATGTACGTCTATCCCACCAATGCTTACGTGACTCCCGAGCCGATGGCCGTTTTGAAAGGGGCGCCCCATGCCAAAGCAGCCCATGCTTTCATCGAGTTCATGATCTCTGAGGAGGGGCAGAAGCTCATCTCGGAACTGGGCGTCTATCCCATTACCCCCAAGTTCAAAGTCCAGGGCCCCCCCGGGTCCAACCAGGAAAAGGCGGTGGCATTTACGGGCGGAGTGAGGTCATTCTTCGATATTCCCGTTGGCAATGTTTATGACGTCACCCTGGCGGGCGAGAAGAAGCGCGTTGAAGAGGTCAATTCCTATTTTCGAAAAGAGATTACTGAGAAACACCAGGACATCGTCAAAGACAAATAAGCTCTCACTTTGCGATGAACATTGAACTGCGAGACATTGTTAAGAGGTTTGGCGCCCTCGAAGCGGTAAGCCATGTTTCCCTCGATATCCGCGCCGGTGAGCTCTTCACGCTCCTGGGTCCTTCCGGTTGCGGAAAGACCACCATCCTGCGCCTGATCGGTGGTTTCCACGAACCCGACCAGGGCGAAATCTATTTTGCAGGAAAGAACGTCGCCGGGATCCCGCCTTATGAAAGAAACATCGGCATGGTTTTTCAGAACTATGCGCTGTGGCCCCACATGACCATTTTTAACAACATTGCCTACGGCTTGAAGCTCAAGAAAGTTTCTCGAGAAAAGATTGGAGACCAAGTCTCCCATGCTCTGAATCTGGTCAATCTCAAAGGACTTGAAAAGCGCTACCCCGGCCAATTGTCAGGCGGTCAGCAGCAGCGGGTCGCTCTGGCGCGGGCGTTGGTCCTGAACCCTGACGTGTTGCTGTTGGACGAACCGCTGAGCAATCTGGACGCCAAGATTCGGCTGCAAGTGCGCGCGGAAATCCGGAAACTCCAAAAGGAACTGGCGATCACCACCGTGTATGTGACTCACGACCAGGAAGAAGCCCTCACTCTTTCGGATCGTATTGCCGTGATCGAGCAAGGGAGATTGCTCCAGGTCGGCACGCCGTGGGACCTCTATGACAGGCCGGCAAACCCTTTTGTGGCGGACTTCATTGGGATTAACAATCTAATCCCAGGTCGGCTGCAGGCAAGAGCTGAAACCAACAGATGGGTAACCGTTAAGACCGATGTCGGCGTCTTCCTGAGCGAAACCGATACCTTCCTTGAAACAGGGGACCGGTGCATGATCTGTGTACGGCCTGAGACGGCGACAATCGGTGAGAACGAACCGGCAGAGGAACATGTCAACAGGATTTTGGGGACCGTTAGTTTTGCTTCATTTATCGGCAATACGATTCGCTATGATGTTGAAATTGGCAAAGGTCTGATCTTCAGGGTTGATGTTCAGAATCCCCGGGACCACAAGCCCTATGCCATAGGGGAGGGCGTCACGGTCACTTTTTCGGCGAAGACCACCCTGGCTATCCCAGCGTAAGGCGCTTGGCAATAACTAATCGTCCAGGATTGGGGAGACCGACGTGGTTTCAGAAACCGCGTCGGTCTGGATGTCACGGACAAATATTTCTTGCCTGAGGCCTGATAAGAAAGCGAAAGCTTGCTATGGAGCTGCCGAGTACGGGACTCACAACATCCTTTGGAACTCTCGTCGGGCGCCGCAGACAGATCGGTGGTCTCTTAGGTTACGCCGGAATTTGGGCGTTCATGGCGATTTTCCTCATCTATCCTCTCATCCGTCTCTTCTATGATGCCTTTACCACTAATGAAGAGGCCTTCACCCTGATGAACTTCTATGACTTCTTCACCGACTCGTACTACCTTCAAGCTCTCGTGAATTCCCTGCTCCTGGGGATAGCAACCGTGATCACCACGTCCGTCATCGGGATCACCTTCGCCTTTCTTCTCCTGCGTTACGAATTCCCTTTCAGGAATCTGTTCTCTTTCCTGTCAATCATCCCCATGATTATGCCCCCTTTGGTCGGGGTCATGGGCTTCGTCTTTATCCTGGGAAGGGCAGGGACGGTGAACGTGATTTTGATGGATTATCTGGGATTCACCAAGCCCATCAATTTCATGTACGGGATTCACGGCGTGCTCCTGGTCGAGACCCTTCATCTCTTTCCCCTTATGACTTTGAGCATTGTCGATGCAATGGGAAAGATTTCGCCGTCCCTGGATGAAGCGGCGGAAAGCGTCGGCTCCAGGGGGTTGCGGAAGTTTTGGGACATTACCTTTCCTCTAACCACTCCGGGTTATGTCTCCGGCGCTCTCCTGGTCTTTATCTGGACCTTCGCCGACTTCGCGACACCTCTGGTGGTGGGGATCGACAATCTCCTCGCTTCCCAGGCGTATCTTAACATCGTGCAATTTGTGGATCGAAGGCTCTTCAAGATGGGAATCGTCATCTCCGCAATCATGATCCTTCTTGCCATCCTCTTCCTGATTGTCGCCAAACGTTATGTCGCGATGAAGGATTATAGCTCCCTTTCCTATACGGTGATCGAGCGAAGAAAGCTCTCCCGTGCGGGAAGAGTGGGGGTGATCATCTTTCTCAGCGCCGTTCTCGTTTTTGCCTTCATTCCCTATTTGGGCATCATCCTGGATTCCTTCGGCAGAGGCTGGGCCCTCACACCCATTCCGGTCAAATACACCCTCCAATATTTCCAACGAGTTGCCATTGAAACCCCTAAGTTCATCCTTAACAGTCTCCTCTATTCAGGGATTACCGTTTTGATCTGTATCATCATCGGGGTGCCGATCGCCTGGGTCATGGCCCGGACCCAGCTGCCCGGGCGGGATCTTCTTGACTCGCTCACCACGCTGATCCTCGCTCTTCCGGGAACCGGCATCGGCATTGCCTACCTGCGCGCGTTCCGAGAACCGTTTCCCTTCACGACTACGGCGTTGATTGGTATGTGGATTGTCATTCCGCTTGTGCTCGGGGTAAGGCGATTGCCCTATACCGTGAGGGGAACGTTCGCGTCGCTTCAGATCGTTCACAAATCATTTGAAGAGGCGGCGGAGAGTGTCGGGGCCAGGAGGACCACGACGTTCAAAGACGTGACTCTGCCCCTGATCTGGAAAGGGGTCTTGGTGGGCTCGCTCTATTCTTTCATTCTGGCCCTGCAAGAAGCCTCGGCAACACTGCTCCTGGTGGTGCCTGGCCACGAGATGATGCCCGTGGGCATTTTTAACTTTTACATCGGCGGTTCGGTGAACGAAGCGGCCGCCTTGGGCCTGATCCTGATTGTCCTCGGGGCCACCTGTCTCTTTGCCATCAACAAGATCACGGGAACCAAGATGGGAGGCGTCTTCGGATAGCCCCCCTCTCCGTGTGGATTAAGAGCTGATAGGCCTTTTCGAGAGTTGTTGCAACCAGACCTGCGCTTCCGGTGAAATCGAGGTAAAGTGCACCAGGTAGCGATTCTCTGATCCATCGACGCTACGGATCACTTTGGCGTAGAACGCCTGCACCGGATCGTCACTATTCGTGGGTGGCGAGCGAAGCATAACGTTGTCATAGGGCTGTAGCGGTCCGCATGCCTCAATCACCCCCCGCCGATGAG
>JADGQM010000027.1 GCA_017881795.1 Syntrophobacteraceae bacterium | reverse complement strand
CTGAAAAATTTCGGTAAGCGGTCGCTCGGCTATCTGGCTCTGTGCGGTTGTCAATGGTAAATCCCGGAACCATGGCCCGAGGGCCGAGACGGGTAGCCGACAGACATCTTGAATCGTCAACTTTCCCAAACGAGAGGAACGAGCTACGTCATTGAGACGACTCCCTTCGCAAAGAGGACAGACGGCTTCCGTTCCGGAAAAATGCCGACGCGGAGGGCTGAGGGAAGGATTCTCGGCCTTTATAACTGAAGCATCATAGACCGATGCTTCAGCAGCGAGGGCAGACCATTTATCAGAACTGTAATCTTGGTATCCCAGACCCTTGCAGGATGGGCACGCGCCCAAGGGATGGTTAAACGAAAACAGGCTGGGTATGGGTTCGGGCATCTGACGCCCACAGGAGAGACAGTTGGAAGATTCACTGAACAGCCTCTCCTCTCCCCCTGCCTGGACTACGCCAACCAACCCCCGGCCAATCTTGGACGCAAGTTCCAGGGCATCAGCAAGACGCTTTGTCTTATCCGGGCCGAGAATGAGGCGGTCGATGACGACCTCGGTCTTGTAACGAATTCTGCGGGGAATAAGGGGAGGAGGGTCCAGATCGTAAATCTTGTCTTCCAAACGGATGCGGGCAAAACCGTCTCGCCGGAATTTCCTGATCGTCCCGGGCAGGTCTCGCTCGCCCAAGACACCGACTGGGCCGAGGATCAGCAACCGGCTGCCGACGGGCCAGAGGTCTTCAATTTCTTGAATCATTCGGGGAATCGTATAGGCCCGGACGGGTGACCCGCAGGTCGGGCAGTGAAGCGTTCCCAGATGGGCGTAGAGCAGGCGCAGGAAATCGTGAATCTCGGTCAGGGTGCCCACTGTCGACCGTGGATTGCGGGTCAAGTTGGCTTGTCCCACGGCGATTGCCGGACTCAACCCCTCAACCGCATCCACCTTGGGTGCGTCCAAACGCTGCAGAAACTGTCGGGAGCGCGTTGACAGCGCCTCGAGATAGCGCCTTTGTCCCTCGGCAAAGATCGTGTCAAAAGCCAGAGTGGACTTCCCTGAGCCGCTGACTCCGGTGATCACGATGAACCGGTTACGGGGGAGGGTGACGCTTATGTCCTTGAGATTGTGTTGGCGGGCGCCGCGGATGACAATGTAGTCCATATCACCTCGTCATTCCCGCATGTTTCTAGCGGGAATCCAGAAGTCCTAGCCGAGTCGATGTGTCCATACTTATTGAGAAGTCACTGCTCAACTTCACCGGGATGGTTGCAACCGCCGATTTTGAGCCATCTCCACAGCGAGGCGAAGAGCGGCATTGAGACTCCCCGGATGTGCATTTCCTGTTCCGGCAAGGTCATATGCCGTGCCATGATCAACCGAGGTGCGGATAATGGGCAACCCCAGGGTCACGTTAACGGCGTCGTGAAAATGCACCAGCTTAATGGGAATGAGCCCCTGGTCATGATACATGGCAATCACGGCATCGAATTCCCCTTCGTAAGCGCGCTGGAAAACCGTATCGGGAGAGAAGGGGCCAGCCACCAGGTAGGGGCCTCCCTTGAATCGCTGGATCACAGGTTGAATCACCTCCAGTTCTTCGCGTCCAAAGCGGCCCTGTTCCCCCGCATGAGGATTGAGACCGGAGACAGCAAGGCGAACGGATTCCAGGCCAAAGTCCCTTTTGAGTGCCTCAGCAGTGATACGGATGGTGCGATAAATCAGTTCTTGGCTCAGAGTTCCAGGGACGTCGGCGAGCGCGTGATGGATTGTGACCAGGGATACGCGCAGCCTCGGTCCTGCAAGCATCATCACCACTTCCTTTGTATGGGTAAGGTGCTGGAGAAATTCGGTGTGGCCGGGAAAAGAGAACCCATGCTCCTGTAAGTTTGCCTTGTGAATGGGGCAGGTGCAGATTGCATCAACCTGATGTGAAAGGGCCAGGCGCGCAGCCTCTTCGATATATTGGATTACTGCTCGGCAAGCAGCTCGCGATGGCTTCCCGTAAACGATGTCTTCGGGGATGAGAGGCCTTGGGTTGATAACACAAATGACTCCCGCCTGGCTCACCCGATCCAAATCTGCCGGATCGCTGAGCAGACGGATGTTTATGTCCGCTCCAAGCAAAGCGACAGCACGCTCCAGAGCCTTCACCTCACCGATCACCACCGGCAGACAGTGGGCAGCAAGATCAGGTGATGAATGAGCCTTAACAATTACTTCCGGCCCCACCCCACACGGGTCTCCCATGGTGATGACGATGCGAGGCCTGGGACATTGAGAGCTTTCTAGCATTGTATCTTCCGCCAGTGATCTATTTGTCCGATTTCGCTGGAAGTTTGGATTTGAGTTTTTCGATATCTGCCGGGGTCAGTGGACGTCCTTCGGCGTCGACAATGTCAACGGAGGGGGGGATGTCCAACTGGAAGAGCTTGGGATCGAGGCTCGGAACGGCCCTTTGTGAGTCGAGGCTTATGCGGTTGATGTTTCCCAGGGCATTATGAACCTCAATGCTTGAGATGCGGTAGGTCTGCAAATCGATGGATAGATACAGGGTTTTGATTTCGGGGTCTTCTTGCCGCGGCATGAGCTTCAAAACGGCGGTTTCCTTGCTCGATTGGCCGTGATCCAGGGTCACTTCATAATGCTTTTTGAGCTCGCCAACTCCCTCAAAAAAAGTCTGAGCAAGAGGGTGTGAAAAGATCTTTTGCGGATCGGTGAGCGAGATCTGCTTTTCAGACGGCACATAGAGCCAGGCTAGTTGCTGGTTGGCAACAAATACCTGGGGCTCAGGCGTTTCGTACTCCCAGCGCATTTGTCGAGGTTTTTCATAGTACAGTTTTCCGGAAGCTTCCGTAGTCATGCTGCTGGCCGCAGCGGAAGTGACCGATTGGTGGAAATTGGCGGAGAACGCTCGCGTCTGCTGGTAGGTCGATCCGGTCTTCTTAAGAATCTCGCCGACTGCGAGAGGGGACTCAGCATGGACAAGTGCCGGCTGAGATTGGAAGATGAGGAAGGAACAGACTGCCAATAATGGGATCATATAAAAGCGATGAATTTTCATTACGTATCCGCCAACGGTGATTAAGAGGTTCTCTTACCCAGCACTTCTCTTGGCTTTACGCCATCAGAAGGGCCAACGACACCCTGATGTTCCATCATTTCAATCATTCTGGCAGCGCGGTTGTACCCTACACGAAGCCTTCTTTGCAGCATCGAGATGGAGGCCTGCCGCGTTTCCAAAACGAGCTCGATAGCTTCCTCATATTTTTCATCCAACTCCTCCTCGGGGACGTCATCACCGGAATTCTGGTCATGAAAATTGACACGCTCCCCCAGAGTATCTTCCACGAGTTTCTGAGCGCGCCAGAAATCGGTGATGCGCTGAAGCTCAGGTTCAGAAATGTAGGCGCCGTGAATCCGCTGCAGTTTTGCTTTTCCAGGGGGCAGAAAAAGCATGTCCCCCGAACCGAGGAGGCTTTCTGCGCCACTTGCATCAAGGATGGTGCGCGAATCAATCCGTGAAGAGACCTGAAAGGAAAGTCTGGTAGGGATGTTGGCCTTGATGATGCCGGTCAGAACATCCACTGAAGGTCGCTGGGTCGCCAGGATCAAGTGGATGCCGGAAGCCCTTGCCATCTGTGCCAACCGGGTGATGGATTCTTCCACTTCCCGGGAAGCCACCATCATCAGATCGGCCAATTCGTCAATGACGATGACCATGTAAGGCAGGTGATGATGCTTTATTCCCAGGTCATCCGCGGCAACGTCTTCCGTGTCATCGTTCCGCGGTTTTTCGCGGGCAAGAGCCCTGTTGTAGCTTTCAATGTTCCGGACGTTTTTTTCGGCCAGCATGCGATAGCGCAGTTCCATTTCCTGAACCGCCCAGCGCAAGGATCGAGTAGCCATTTTGGCGTCGGTCACCACAGGATGAATCAGGTGCGGAATATCCTCGTAACTTTTGAGCTCTATTCTCTTGGGGTCGATCAAGAGCAGGCGCATCTCCTGCGGCGTGTTTCGAAACAGCAGGCTGGTCAAAACCGCATTGAGGCAGACGCTCTTGCCTGTTCCCGTGGCTCCGGCGATCAGCAGATGGGGCATTCTGGCAAGGTTCGCCACGACCGGTTGGCCGGTGATGTCTTTCCCGAGAGCAATGGTCAAAGCTGCCTGCGATGCCGAAAAGGCTTCGGATTCCACAACCGCTCTAATGGCAACCGTTTCGCGTCGCAGGTTAGGAATTTCTATGCCGATGGCCGCCTTTCCGGGAATGGGCGCGACCACCCGGATGCTGATGGCCTTGAGAGCCATGGACAAGTCATCCGCCAGGCTGACGATACGGCTGATTTTGATGCCTGGCGCCGGAGCATACTCGTACATCGTGATGACTGGCCCGGGTGAAATCGCTACGACCTTTCCCTGCACGCCAAAATCAGAGAGCTTCTCCTCCAGAATCCTCGCGTTTTCCTCTAACTTTTTCCAATCAGGACGGTGATCATCAGGTTCAAAGCTATCGAGCATTTTGAAAGAGGGAAGGGTGTGGTGTTCCAGTTGAAGGGGAGCATCCGTTGCCGCCGCTTCCTTTCGGCCCTTTCTCTTGGGCTGCGAAGACGGTGGCGGTGGAAGCAGCTCGACCACAGGCGCATTCTCACTGGATGGAGGCACGTGTTCGACAAGGTGCGGCTGCTCTCGGGTTTCTCTCGACTCGGGAGGAACCCTCCTTCGCAGTCGCGAGAGCAATCGTGCGCCTGCCGTCAGCAGGCCTCTCACACCGGAAATGGCGCAGCGGCTCACCTTCTCTAAAATAGCCTTGAGGGAAAAAGGCGTGGCGAGCAAAAACCCAATCAAGAGCGTGCCCACGAGAACAATATGAGCCCCGATGAGATAGAATCGTTTCACGAGAAACTGGGAAAGCCAAAACCCGAGCTCTCCTCCAGCCCCTTCCGGCATTACCTGGTTCAGGAATTGGATCTGGGGTTTGTACAACGCAGCAAGAGCCATGCTGCAAACGAGGAAGAGGAAAATGCCCGTGGGCTGGACCCAGTTGTAGGCAAATGGATTACGGCCGAAAAAAAGGCACACCCCCGCCCATAATCCTATCAAGGGTAGGCTGTAGGCCACCAGACCCAAACGTACCAGGAGACGGTATGAAAGAAAGGCACCGACGGAGCCGACCGAGTTGCCGGGCCGAAGTTGGGAGATGTTGAAAAGGGTTGGATCGTCACTGGCGCGAAAAGATATGAGGCTGAAAAAAATAAGCAGGGACATCATCAAGAGAAAAACGGCCCAGATTTCATGTTTTTTTCGTCCCACAAAAACCTCTTTGTCCCCGGCCCCCAGTACACCTCGGCGAAAGTATTTTACCAGTTCGGCCACCATTTAAGGTAGGGGCGACCGGCCGGTCGCCCCTACCGCCTGGTCACTAGATTTCCGCAACGATCGGGTAGATTACCGGACGGCGGTCGAGCACCTGATTGAAAAAACGCTTCAGCTCACGCTTTATTTCACTCTGTAGTTCCGTACAGTCAATTTCAAAATCTTGTTCGAGAAGTCGGTCGAATACTTCAAAAACAATACACTTCGCCGCATCAAGCACTTCAGCTTTACGCCGTTCACGGATGAATCCCTTACTGAGAATATCCGGGCCACTCAGGATCTCTTTGGTTTCTTTGTTAATCACCAGGGAAACGATCACAAAACCATCTTCCGAGAGGTGACGGCGGTCGCGCAGAACCAGCCCACCTACATCACCCACACCCTTGCCATCCACAAATACTCGTCCCGTCTCCACGCGGTCTTCGAGGCAAACACCATTCGGGCGGAACGCAATGATGCTTCCATTTTCAGCCAAGAGGCATCGATCTGCGGGTATTCCCATCGTGATAGCAAGCTGCCGGTGTTTGGCCAATTGTCGGAATTCGCCATGAATAGGGACGAAAAAGCGAGGCCGAACGATGTTAATCATTGACTTCAGTTCTTCGATATAGGCATGGCCCGAGACATGGATATCGCGAACCTGCTCATAAATAACTTCGGCGCCCAGGCGATAGAGGTGGTTAATGATGTTTTGAATGGTTCTCTCGTTTCCCGGAATAAATTTGGAGGAAAGAACAATGGTATCCCCCGGTTTGACCTTAAGCTTCTTGTGGTCGTCAAAGGCCATCCTGTTGAGGGCGCTCTGAGGTTCTCCCTGGCTGCCCGTGGTGAGCAGCAGAACTTGGGAATCGGGATATCGTGGAAGTTCGTGCAGGTTGATTTCTTCTTGAGGGTTGAAGTCAAGATATCCAAGTTCTCTCGCGATACGCACATTGACGAGCATCGATCTGCCGTTGAGGAGCACCTTCCTGTTGAACTCTCGCGCCAGCCGGATAACCTGTTGAATGCGGTGCAAATGGCTGGCAAACACCGCGACAAATATCCGACCGGTGCAGCCCAGGAAAATTTCCCTGAGGGTGTTGCCGACATCCTTTTCGGACAAGGTGTAGCCTTGACGTTCTACGTTGGTCGAATCCGAAAAGAGCGCCAGCACCCCCTCTTCTCCGTAGGCGCCAAAACGAGCGAAATCAAATCCTTTCCCGTCGACGGGAGTCTGATCTATCTTGAAGTCGCCCGAATGGATCAAGGTCCCTACGGGGGTGCGTAGAGCAAGACCAACGCCATCCGGGATACTGTGACAGACCTGGAGGAATTCAATCTGGAAGGGCCCTATGGCGATGGTTTCACGAGCAGCAACCTGAATCAGTTCGCTACGGTCAAGGAGTGCATGTTCTTTCAGTTTCTCCCGGATAAGCGCCAGGGTCAGCGCCGTTGCGTAAATGGGAAGTGCAAACTCCCGCAGCAGGAAGGGGATGGCGCCAATATGGTCCTCGTGACCATGGGTGACGATCAGCGCCTTAAGGCGGTCTCGCCTGTCCTGCAAATAGGTGAAGTCGGGGATGACAATATCGATGCCCAACATGTCGTCCTCTGGAAACATGAGGCCGGCGTCGATAAGAACGGCGGTGTCTTCGTATTCGATTACCATCATGTTTAGCCCGATTTCACCAAGGCCGCCCAGAGGGACCACTTTAAGAGGAGAGGTTTTAAGAGCTTCAGAATTCATATGGGTGTTCATATCAGGCATCAAGGGATAGGTTCGCTGTTGATGGTTCTCGTTCAGGCATGGGGCCACGTTCTTCAGGAGTGAGATGGCGACGAATGGTTTCGCGAACAGTTTGCATGAGCACGTCATTATCCTTTACGGTAAGGCCAGCGGTAGAAATAGGCCTGTCAATAGTCACGTCAATAACCCCCGGATGGATCATCCAATCTCCCCGTTTCCGAAGAACGTGATGCGAGCCGCTAATAGTAATGGGGACAAGGGATTGCTGCGATTTGATTGCGAGGAGGAAGCCACCTTTCTTGAATTCCCGCAGGACGCCGTCCTGGCTCCTGGTGCCTTCAGGAAAGATGACGATGGAAGTTCCGTTTTTCACTCTTTCAGCTGCTTGATGTAAGCTTTCCACGGCCTTTTTGCGGTCGGTGCGGTCGATAGGAACATAACCCGCAGCCCGCATGGCTGGCCCCAGGATGAAAAGTCTGAAAAGCTCCTCCTTGGCCAGCCACCGGAATTGGACGCGCAACTTTCCCAGGAGCGTAAAAATGTCAAATAAACTCTGATGGTTGGACAGAAAAACGTAAGCATGGTGGCGATCAAGATTCTCGAATCCTTTCACACGCACCTTCACTCCCGCTGCCCAAAGGTTCAGGTTACCCCAGAACCTTCCGACAAGATGGGCCCAATTGCTGTTGTGGGTGACATAAGTGCTCACAATTGCTGTGATCCCGAGAATAATGGTCGATATGGTGAACACCGTATAAAAGAATAATGACCGAACGATCTTCACAGCGTTTCCTCAAAAAGTTTGCCTGCTCCTCGGCTTAGCCACGAATGCCCCAGTTCTGATCTTGCCCGGACCGATTCATCGGATGATTATAAATAACAATATGTTATTAGATACATATCGGCGCCAAGTGTAAACTTTCTAAGATCACGAGTCAACTGAGCATTTCTTCGTCTCGACCATCATGCCCAAGCATTTGGGTCTTTGTACTCGTTATTCCTCGAGGCATTTTTGTGTTGGCAGAATTGGAATGGAAATTGCTCTGATAAAACTTGCTGCTTAGTGGTGAGTCATGGTATAGAAATCCAGGTTGACAAGGGATCCTGGAGTTCAAAAGTCCTTCTTTAGTGAGAGAAAGGAACCATATGGCTAACACAATAAATAAGGTCATTCTGATCGGTCGGCTCGGGGCGGATCCGGAAGTGCGCTACCTGGCGGACGGAACACCGGTGGTGAATTTCAACATGGCAACCAATGAGCCTGCCCGCTCTGCAGATGGTACCTGGGAGGAACGAGCAGAATGGCACCGTGTTGTTGTTTACAGGAAGTTGGCAGAGATCTGTGCCAACATTCTTGGCAAGGGCAAATTGGTCTATGTTGAAGGAAAACTGCAAACCAAACAGTGGCAGGATGCTCAGGGTGTAAAACGGTATACAACGGAGATCTTGGCTCGCGAGATTCGATTTTTGGACAGTGCCGGCAGCAGACCGGGACAAACCCAGCCAGGTGAGAACTATCCCAAAACTGGGGGAGCACCTTCCCTGGCGGGTCAGTCCAATATGGAGGAACTTCCGCCGCCTCCTAATACTTCGGAGGACGACATACCCTTTTAATAGCATGGTCTTAACGGACTGGCCGAGGCAACAGCCCCGGTCATTCGAGAATACGCATCAGGTGCTGACCACTCGGAAGCCCCAAACCGGCAGCTCCTGTAAGCGCACAAGAACCGCTTCAGAAGCGGTTCTTGTGTCTTAATGGCCGATGGTGTCCGTCCCGAAGATCGATATGGTATTGCTATTCGGGATTGGATTTCTTTTCATCAAGCTTTTCCGTTTTTTCCAACGATTCCAATGGTTCGCTGGTGGCCTTCTTGAAGTTTTTAATACCCTTGCCAAGCCCGGCTCCAATTTCGGGGAGTTTGCCCGCCCCAAAAATGATGAGTATGATAACCAAAATAACCAACAACTCCGGCATGCCGACTCCACCGATCATAAACGCTCCTTGCAAGGTGATCTAAAGACTATTTCTTGAATAAATCTTCCACTTCCTGTAGCAGTTGCAAAAACTCCTTGGATTGCCTGTACTGGTCCAGCCACCTCTGGTGGTCCAGCCAACTTTCCCAGACCTTCATCCAGGTATTATTGTGCCAATAGTATTTGGGGTTGGCCTGTTCCTTTTGTATTCGCTCCCGGTACTCCTGGTATTCATCATAACAGTTTCTGCAAAAGGTATAGGGCGTGGCGTATCGGGAAGATTCCTGCATTTCCGTCTCGAGTTGCGTCCCACATTTAGCACATTTCAGCATGCACCTGGTGCACTGGAAGATTTTCCTCAGAGCTTCAATCTTCCGCTGGCGAAGAACGGTGTCCCGCGATGATTTCAGATCCTGGCATTTTTTATCAAACTCGAGAATTTCGGCCATGCCTCTAAGTCCAAGTTATTTGTTCATATTTTTCAACATCTTAGTTTCAGCGTAACATCTGCGGCATGATCAGTCAAGGATCATGAATCCATCCCATTCCCATCCGAGAGATTGAACAGTTGTTGCGTGTAATCGACAAACGATTGCTTGCTCTCTCGCTTCGCTTTCTTCTTCAGAAAGACAATGGGGTCATGGAGCAATTTTTTGACTATGGCTCCGGTGAGCACTTCGATGGCTTGGCGTTCTTTATCCGACAGCTCGGGAAGCTGGGAAAAGGTTCTCTGAAGTTCGTTAAGGCGAATGTTTTCCGCCTTCTCCCGCATTGCGATGATGGTTGGCACAACGTCCAGGGTGGTGAGCCAGTTCTGGAATTTCATGATTTCTTCGCTGATGATATATTCTGCTTTCTCGGCTTCCCGCTTTCGATCCTCCCGGTTGAGCTCAATGATTCCCTGTAGATCATCGATGTCGTAAACGTAAACGTTGTCGATGTCATTGATTTTGGCTTCCACATCACGCGGCACCGCGATGTCGATGAAAAAGAGCGGCCTGTTGCGCCGTTCGCGCATTCTGGATTTGACATCGTGGTAACGCAGAATGGGCTCGAGTGAGCCGGTCGAAGTCAGGATGATATCCATCGTTCTTATGCCATCGACAAGATGTTCGAAGGGCATCGTGTCAGCCCTAAAACGCCTGGCTAATTCAAAAGCCCTTTCGGGGGTGCGGTTGGTTACCGTCATGTGACGGACCCCCTGAGCGAGAAAATGCTCGGCTGCCAGTTCTGCCATCTCTCCAGCGCCAACCAGCAGCACCCGTTTGTCCCTGAGCTCCCCGAAAATCTTGCGAGCCAGTTCCACCGCAGCATAGCTGATCGAAACGGCATGCGATCCGATCATGGTTTCGGAGCGCACCCTCTTGGCCACGGAGAAGGTCTTGTGCAAGAGGCGATTGAGGATGACCCTGACGGTGTGGCATTCGGTAGCTTCGCGGTAAGCGGCTTTGATTTGACCGAGAATTTGAGGTTCACCGACAACCATGGAATCCAGGCTGGAGGAAACTCGGAACAGGTGCCTCACCGCATCCAAGTTTTCATAATGGTACAGATGCAAATCAAGGAGATTTCCTGACAGGTTCCCAAGGTGGGTCTGCAGCAATGCCTTCACCTCCTGGATTGCGATGCGGCGGTCCTGACAGGTAAACAGAAATTCCACGCGATTGCAGGTGGACAGGAAGAACACCTCATCGACATGAGGCAGGTGCGGAAGCAAGTGGAGCGGACTGACATGCTGCTGGCAGGACAGCGCTAGTTGTTCCCGAATCTCTACCGGTGCGGTCTTGTGGTTCATCCCTAGGAGCACAATGTGACACATAGCAAATCTTACCTGACAAAAACGGTATGGTGGCCTTTCAGGATGAGGTTGACCCCGAGGAAAGTCGTGAGCACCGCTGAAAACCCGAAAATGGCCAACCATGCTGCTCTGCGTCCACGCCAACCGACCGCCAGACGTTCATGAAGCAGGATGGCATAAATGAACCAGGTAACCAGAGCAAAGATCTCTTTGGGGTCCCAATTCCAGGGTGAGGGCCAGATGAAGCTGGCATACGCAAACCCTGTCACCAGACCAGCGGTCATGAGTGGGAACCCAATAATCAAACAGATGTAATTGATATGGTCCAGGCGCTCAAGGGAAGGCAGGCGGGAATAGAAGTACCCGAAGTTCTTGTGCTTGATTTGCCGTTCTTGCAGGAGGTACATGATCCCTACCCCGAAAGCCAGGGCAAACACCGCATTAGCCAGGAAGAGGGTGGTTACGTGAAGAACGACCCAGCCGCTTTGAAAAACCCCACTCTTGGGGATAATGTCTGTCGGCAGCAAGCGCGAAAGCAGCATGAACACCACTGCCAAAGGCGACACGAACGACCCGAGGATCCGCAATTGCAGACGTAACTGAATCAGTAGGTAAGTAACCACAAAGACCCACGCAAAGAAGGAGAGGGCCTCCTGGTTGGAAGTTACGGCCAGATACCCCACACTGAGGGAACGGAGGAGGATGGCCCCGCCGTGAAAAAGCGCCCCTACAAAAAGGATGGCCCAGGATACCCGGTGGATCACCTCCCGATCACGCAAGAGATAAATACAATATCCTACGCTGCCGGCGCAGTAACAGAAAGTGGCGATGACTAGGAAGACTGCTTCCATGCTTCATTCCAGATTTGGTTGATTTCCGTCAAACTGATCCAGGGACTGCAATTTTCAGAAATTGCGCGGATGATTTGAGTTTCTTCTCCACTCCGAATCCACTCCAGCAGGGGAAGTGCTGCAATCTCGCGATAGATTTCCTGGTTGTGAGGACTCTCCAGCCCTTTTGACTGAATAGTTGTTCTCAAGAGGGCCATCAGTTGGAGCATAACGATCCAGTCCGCGCCAAATTCCCGCTCCAGTTTCTGCTTTATCCGGACTGCCACGGCGGGACTGGCGCCGCCTGTGCTGATGGCAATGGTGAGTGGGCCTCGCTGAAAAATGGAAGGAACGATGAAGGATCCCACTTCCGGTTCTGTGGCCATGTTGCACCATAGCCTGCGTTTCTCGGCGTCCCCGGCAATAAGGCGGTTCAAGGCAAAATCATTGGTGACCGCAAAGACAAGATCAACATTTTCCAGATAACCTTCCATGTAAGTTCCGCCAACGAGGAACACCGTTTGGTCGTGGCATTGAGCCTGCAACCAGGGAGTAAGTTCTCCGGCGACGAGCCGAATGGTCGCTCCATAGCGAAGGAGGCTCCGGATCTTTCGTTCGCCTACAGGTCCGCCCCCAACAACCAGGCACACTCTTCTTTCTAACGAGACAAACATCGGATAATACCGAGCGTGCATAGTCTTCCCTGGCTCCGCCTGCAGCTTCTGTAGAAATATTGTTTGCGTTGGCAATGGGACTCTTCGCATATCCAGAGTCCTTCCCCATTCCCACATAAATACCTGTGATCTCGACCGTTTCAATCTACCATGAATTCTGCCCTCAAACAAGACGACCAGAAATGTGCCGACATTGGAATTGGCTGACACGTATCATTTGGTTTTTTGGCTGAAGGGCAACGGCCCGTGTTGCTTGGCAACACTGAAAAATGAGGCGTGAAATAAAGCGAGGAACAAGGATTCCGCGAATACTTAAGCCCTTCGAAAAATCACATAGTCTGCAAGATCAAGGAGGATTTCCTTGGTGGGATGAAGCGGAAAAATCCGAATGGCCTCTTTGGCCCTCTCCACATATTCTGACGCCAGTCGCCGCGCATAGGCTATTCCTCCCGAGCGCGTCGCCCATTCTCTTATTTCCTGCAAATGTTCAAGACGAATCTGTTCGGTGCCGAACAGTTCGCGTACCTTCTTCTTTTCGCCAGGGTTGCCATTCCGGAGAGCATAAATAAGAGGGAGGGTCGCTTTCCCCTGCTGAATGTCATTCCCCACGGGCTTACCCAGTTCATTGGAGTCCCCGGTGTAATCGAGGGTGTCGTCAATAAGCTGGAAGGCGATTCCCAGGTTATGCCCGTAAGTCCTCAGAGCTTTCTCCTGCTCCAGGTCTCCACCCCCAAAAATTGCCCCGATCTGGCATGCAGCACTGATGAGCACAGCGGTCTTGCGGGTAATGACCTCTAAATATTCCCCTTCACTAATTTCCAGGTTGTCGGCGTGAATGAGCTGCATCACTTCCCCTTCCGCCATATTGGTCGTAGCATCGGAGAGCGCCTGCAGGATGCGAATGTCGTTATAGCCAACCGTCATCAAGATGGACTTGGAATAGAGAAAATCTCCGACGAGCACTACCCCTTGATTCCCCCAGAGGACATTTGCCGCTGGCTGACTTCGCCTGAACTCAGCATTATCTACTACATCATCATGCAGGAGTGAAGAAGCGTGCAGGAATTCAAAGACTATCGCCAGCGAAGCGTCATGGTTCCCTTGATAGCCGCAGAGCCGGGCTGACTGGATCATCAATAAGGGCCGCAGGCGTTTACCGCCACTTCCCATGATGTGACGACCAACGGTGGAAATAAAAGGAACGCTGGAGGAAAGATGGCGGTCTATTTCCGCTTCAATCCGTTCCAAATCCGGCCGGATCCGAGAGTAAATTCGCTCCTTAAGCTTCTCGTTACCCTGGGTGAGGAACCCGGTGGGAAGTGATGGATTCACCGCTGCAATACCCGTTTGATTCATGATCTTTGAGTGTTTCAAAAAATAGAACAATTCTCCGTTAGCTCACCATGTCCACAGCCGAAACAGTCGATTCATAACGAAATTATTCCGGCATGTCAAAGCCTTTTGCTGCACCCGACCATTTCCCATATCCTTGGGTCATGTGTTTCTAAGAAGTGTGGTCGAGAGGTTTCCAAATTCGAGGAGTTTCGAGGCGACGCATATTTCGGCTTCCACGTCATAGTCATGGGCGGCCGTAATCTGGGCAAGCACCAGATCGCCACGGTTTGGTTGCCCTTCTGTGAGGATCACCATCCCATCAACTTCCGGAGCCTGAGTAGCGAGGCGCCCGCTCAACAGGAGCTCCGTTTCCGGATGGAAGCCTTCGATCAATACCGGGACTGTTTGTCCTATTCGCGATGTAAGTCGCCGTCGGGAGATCGATCGTTGAAGCGCAAGCAACGCCTCACGCCTTTTCTCCTTTGTTCTCTCGGCACGTTGTCCCGGGAGCTTGGCTGCACGCGTGCCAGGTTCGGGCGAAAATCCAAAAACGCCCAAATGGTCGAATTCAACCTCTTCAACGAAAGCGACCAGAGCTTGAAAATCCGCTTCCGTTTCTCCGGGAAACCCGACTATCAATGAAGTGCGCAGGGCAATGCCGGGGAGATGATGGCGAATCAGGGCAATCAGTTCCTTCGGATCTTGAGGCAAAGGCGTGCGGCCCATGGCCTTCAAGATCCTGGGAACGCAATGCTGGAGTGGAATATCGAGATAAGGCACAATCTTTCCGGACTGGGCCATGGTCCGAAGGAGAGTTTCATTGACACGGTCAGGGTAGGCGTAGAGGAGCCTTATCCATGCGATTCCGCCGATTGCATCCAGAGACTCCAGGAGCCCGATGAGGGCGTCCGGGTCGCCGCGATCAGCGCCAAAAGCGGTGGTGTCCTGAGCGATCAGGTTGATCTCCTTCACTCCTTCCGCAGCAAGACGCTCAACTTCAACCACGATGTCCTCTACCGAGCGGCTCCGATACGGGCCCCGCAAATGAGGAATCAAACAGTAGGTGCAGCGGTTGCTGCAACCTTCTGCGATTTTGACGTAAGCAGTAAAGAAGGGCGTCGATCTGGAGCGGGACAGCCCGCTGTGAAACAGGAACCGTGGCGAGGAAATCCAGAGCCGCTTTGACACTCCCTTTTCACAAGCTAAAAGGATTTTTTCGAGATCATAGAAATGGGCGGCGCCTAGAAAACAATCCACTTCCGGCAAAAGTCCCAGAAGCTTTTTGCCATAGCGCTGGACCATGCACCCCGCCACCACAAGGCGCTTGCAGGAACCACTCTCCTTGTACCGGGCAAGATCCAGAATGGTATCTATGGCCTCCTGCACAGCACTCTCCAGAAAGCCGCAGGTGTTCACCAGAATCAAGGATGCCTCCGAGGAGTCGGAAGTCATGACGTATCCAAGTTCCACCAGGTGAGAGACCATGACCTCACTATCCACCAAATTCTTGGCACAACCGAGGCTGATCACCGAGGCTGAAGATTTCATGTTCTCATATTCCTTACCTGTCATTGCTGAACGAAAATACCGTAAAAGAATCAATCCCTATGTAAACCAGAACATCAAATATGACTACACCGGTTCCAATGAGGATCCAAATTAAAGCCTCGGTTCTCGAATCCGATGGTTGTTGGATCCGGTCCGCCAGACGAAAGCAAGTGTTCACCACTACGTAGCATTCAACAGCAAAGGGTGGGAAGCCGAAGAACCCGAGGATAGGCATTTCGAAGACTTTCAAGAATCCCAGATAGGGGATCGTGTAAAACCATTTTGAGCCAGCCCAAAAATTCCAGCATTCCCACAGGATTCCGCAAAGAAGTCCGCTCAGGAGGAGGAGGTAGAGATTCCTGCCTGACCCCTTCTCCAAATCGCGTAGGATAGAGTCGGTCCCACTCCTGGTGTTGAATGGCTCCAAGAGGAAGATAAATGCCAGCCAAACCAGAGGAAAGAAAATTTTGGGGAAAAGCATGGGTAGCACCAGCATTGCAATGCCGATTTTGACAAAGTGACTTTTAAAGCGATGAAGCACCGCCGGGACTTTGCCGGTGTTCCGAAATATCCCAAAGAAATCAAGAACGTTTCTCGTGGCGAAGATCGCCGGCACAACCGTCGCAAAGGCTATGGTATAGCCAAGCCATCGCAGTCCTCGCTGCGGCGGCAGACACAAGTAGTGCCAGTTTTGGAGGCGGAAGTTGAAAACTTCAAAGATGAGCCAGATTGTTACTGAGAGCGGCAAGAGGAGTAAAAATCTGGTTGGGTCGGCGAAGAGCAGAGAGCGATGTCCGCGAACGAAAAGGAATGACTCGACACAGAGAATGTAGCTCCACCACGCGAAAGAATAAAACCAGGTGTAGAATGGTTCCTGCTTTTGCATCATGGCCAAAGCAGCGACGAAGAAAAGAAGGGGTGCAACGATCATCAGAAGTCGACAAACAGTCGTTCTTGAAATCAGGCACATGGAAGGTTTGTCCTTTCTCCTCGAAGGGGTCCCTGCAGGAAGATGAACCACATCTTTAAGGGAATGATCGTCGTGTTAGTATAGCAGACTCAAAAAATGGCTGCAAAGATCCTTTATATGTGATATAAGTAATCGATTAACAAATTATTCTATCATATTAAACAATTTAAGGCGTGGTCTTGCCAGCCAATGGGCATACGCTTATACTTGAATGTTTGGCAAAAACCGACTCGGACAATCCCTTCACCTGGATAGAGCAAGTCGTTAAATGGCGTAGGAATCCTTCTTTTTTGTAGTGGCAGGGGAATTTCTGGATGAGAGCTGAAGCCTCCTTCAAAACTTACGGCTTTGATGAGGAGACAATGAAAATGGCAAAAGAGAAGGCCTGCCGTGGACAAATAACTTACTCAGAAAGGGACGGCAGAAATATGGCAAACCCGGTAATGTGCAAAGAAGGCAGGGGCGTTCGCAACTTTGGCTGTCAATTCTATGATTCTTGCCTCGATAAGGCGGCAAAAGGAATGTGGAGTGGCTTCACCTGCAAGGAATGTCCGTGCCACTTTCAGAGGGATGAAGACAAGTCGCCATAGTCTTCCTGCCAAGAGAGCAAAGAAGGAACCATCAGAAACAAAACAACCCGCCTGTGCGGGTTGTTTTGTTTCTGCAATCAAATCGTGTCTCAGGAGCTACGCTATTTTTTCTTCCGTCTTGCTTTCCGTGAGGTTAGCCGATGGTGTGGGCTCGACCGGAGTCGCGCTTTTTGGTTGGCCCTTTTTCGGCGGGCTCTTGGCGTCGGTGACCAATTCAATCAGGCACATGGGAGCTGCATCGCCGCGGCGGAAGCCGACCTTAACAATGCGCGTGTAACCCCCTTGACGATTCTGATAACGCGGAGCCAACTCTTCAAAAAGCTTATACACCGTCTTCTTCTCGCGGATCGTTGCCAAGGCCTGTCGGCGTGCGTGCAAGTCTCCACGTTTCCCCAGCGTGATCATCCAATCACCCCAGCGACGCAGTTCTTTGGCCTTCGGCAGGGTGGTGTAAATCCGTTCATGTTGCAGCAAAGAAGTCACCATGTTTCGAAACATGGCAGACCGGTGACTTGTCGTCCGATTTAGCTTTCTCCCGGAAACTCCATGGCGCACGGCTATTCCTGCTCCTTTCTTCGTTGTTCAATTTCTGCACGGCTAGGGAAATTTTCGAGTTTTAATCCTAGCGACAGTCCCATCTCTGCGAGGATTTCCTTGATTTCGTTAAGAGATTTGCGGCCAAAATTTTTCGTTTTCAGCATTTCGGCCTCACTTTTCTGAACCAGCTCGCCTATGTAGCGGATGTCGGCGTTTTTCAGGCAGTTGGCTGAGCGAACGGAGAGCTCCAGTTCGTCCACGTTGCGAAAGAGGTTTTCGTTAAAGGCCGGTTCAACCTTCAGCTCCTCTTCAGGAGCCTCAGCCTCCTCTTCGAAATTGATGAAGATATTCAGCTGATCCTTAAGGATCTTAGCGGCGAAAGCGAGGGCATCATCGGGCTTGACGCTGCCATCAGTCCAAATTTCGACGGTCAGCTTATCAAAGTCAGTGATCTGTCCCACACGCGCTTGGGTTACATTATAGCTAACTTTCCGGACAGGAGTGAAAATGGCGTCAATGGGTATGGTCCCGATTGGTTGGTTCTCATCGATATTGCGCTCTGCCGGCTGGTAACCTTTGCCCTGTTTGACGGAGAGTTCCATGCGGAGCCTGGCGTCTTTGGCAAGGCTGCAGATGTGCTGCTGGGGATTCAAAACCTCGACCATCTCGTTCGTTTGGATGGCTTTCGCAGTCACTTCCCCTTCGCCCTCGTTCTCGATGACCAAGAGCCGCGTTCCTTCGCCGTGCATCTTAAGGCGGATTTCCTTGAGGTTCAGGATAACGTCGGTTACGTCTTCGAGGACTCCGGGGATGGTAGAGAACTCGTGCAGAACGCCATCGATTTTAACACTAGTGATGGCTGAACCCTGGAGCGAAGAGAGGAGAACCCGCCGCAGGGCATTTCCCAAGGTGATGCCAAATCCCCTTTCCAGCGGTTCGCACTCGAATTTACCGTAGGTGCCTGGCCGGCCCTTATAGTCTACTTCCAAGCGCTTGGGCTTGATTAGTTCGCGCCAGTTCTTTTGCATCTCATTTCCTCATTAAGAGAGAGGGCCACAGAATTGCCTTTATACCGAGCCAAAAAGATAGCCCCACCGAGGCCTAAGGACCCCGTGGGACTTCTTAAACTTGACGTGACGAGAAGAGAAATATCACCTTCTATTTCGAATAAAACTCCACGACAAGCTGTTCTTGTACGGGCAGATTCATCTCTTCCCGTGTCGGAAAGGTCTTGAAGAGGCCTTCATATTTTGCCTTATCCAGTTCCAGCCAGGGACCCAACCCGCGGCGCGGCAGAGCCTCAAGGGCGTCATTGATGCACGCCAAGCTCTTGCTATCCTCGACGACGCTTATGGTGTCGCCGGGCCGCAGCAAATACGACGGGATGTCCACCCGTTTGCCGTTGACCAAGAAGTGCTTGTGGCGAACGAGCTGCCTGCCCTGGTCGCGAGAATTGGAAAACCCCAGCCGGTACACCGTGTTGTCCAGACGCCGCTCCAGCAAGACCAGGAAGTTGGTGCCCGTCACCCCCTTCTGACGGTCTGCTTCCTTGAAGTAGGTCTTGAACTGCTTTTCAAGCAAACCGTACATCCGCTTGATCCTCTGCTTTTCGCGGAGTTGCAGCCCGTAATCGGAAAATTTACCGCGACCCTGGCCATGCTGCCCGGGAGGGAAGTTTCGTCGCTCAACGGCGCACTTATCGGAATAGCAGCGATCACCCTTTAGATATAGTTTCATTGTTTCTCTTCGGCAAATCCTGCAATTCATACCGGTGTAACGAGCCAAGGTTTTCTCCTCATGTCAATGGTATGGTCAAAAAACTTGTAAAGAACCTGTTCGCACCTTTTCATCAAACACGGCGACGCTTGGGGGGGCGGCATCCGTTATGAGGAATCGGAGTGACATCCTTGATGATGGTGATGTTAAAACCAGCAGCCTGGAGAGCGCGCAGGGCGGCTTCCCGCCCTGAACCCGGACCCTTGACATAGACCTCGATATTTTGGACCCCATGTTCCATAGCCTTCTTGCCAGCAACTTCAGCGGCTACTTGAGCGGCGAAGGGGGTGCTTTTGCGGGAACCCTTAAACCCCTGGCTACCGGCACTGGCCCACGCAAGGGCATTGCCGCTTGCATCCGTTATGGTGACGATGGTGTTATTGAAGGTCGAACGAATGTGAGCAACGCCATTCAAAATATTCTTGCGCTCTTTCTTTTTGCGTGAGGCCATTCTCTCTCTTGCCATAATTCCTCCGTGTTAGGCTTTTTTGCGCTTGCCCATAACCGAGCGGCGAGGTCCCTTCCGAGTGCGCGCGTTTGTGTGGGTTCGCTGGCCGCGAACCGGCAACCCCCGCCGGTGTCTTAAACCGCGATAGCAGCCAAGATCCATCAGGCGCTTAATGTTCATGGAGACTTCCGTGCGCAAGTCTCCCTCGACCTTGTGGTGGGAATCAATGATCTGCCTGATGGCGTTGATTTCGCCTTCAGTGAGATCATCGCTCTTGGTATCCCAGTTGATGCTGGCCTCTTTGAGGATCTTCTGTGCAGTCGGACGGCCGATGCCATAAATATAGGTAAGGGCGATCTCGATTCGTTTATTCTTGGGTAAGTCAATCCCGGCAATACGTGCCAATGTAAATTCCTCCTGTTAGCCTTGTCTCTGCTTGTGCCGTGGATTTTCGCAGATAACGCGCACCGTCCCGTGACGGCGTATGATTCTACACTTTCGACAAACTCGCTTGACCGATGCTCGCACTTTCATGCCATCATCTCCTCTTCTGCAATCCATGAAAAAGATGCACTAGGATTTTGATCTGTAGGTGATACGGCCTCGGCTCAGGTCATAGGGTGAAAGCTCAACCGTCACCTTATCACCGGGAAGGATTCGAATAAAATGCATACGCATTTTTCCGGAGATGTGAGCCAGGATCCGATGGCCATTAGGCAACTCAACACGAAACATGGCATTGGGCAGAGTCTCGACAACAATGCCCTCAACTTCAATGACATCTTCTTTAGCCATGCCCGTAACTTTCTCCTTGGGTTCTCTTGTGATCTAAACCTTCAAAAGGGCTTATTCTATCCTCTATCCCACCTCTTGTAAATAGAAGCTTATCCTTTCGTGAGAATATCGGGCTCATTTTCTGTGACGGCGACCGTATGCTCAAAATGGGCAGAAAGCTTTTTGTCAATGGTGACTGCCGTCCACTGATCGTCGAGAATTTCTACTTCAGCACGCCCCTGGTTGATCATCGGCTCAATGGCGAAGACCATTCCCGGCTTTAGCACGACCCCCTTGCCGGCGGGACCATAGTTGGGAATCTGTGGGCTCTCATGGAGTTGCTGACCGATCCCATGTCCGACAAATTCCCTGACTACTGAAAAACCGCGCGCCTCGACGTATTCTTGGATCGCGTGAGAAATGTCTGACAACCTGTGTTTCGGCTGAACCTGACGGATTCCCTCGTAGAGTGCGTCCTCCGTTACCCTGCAAAGCTCCCTGGCCTCTTCGCTCACGCTCCCTACGGGCACCGTAACGGCTGCGTCTCCATAGTAGCCATCAATCATAACCCCAAAGTCGATGCTGATAATGTCACCTTCTTTAAGCTGGCGATGCTTTGACGGCATCCCATGGACCACTTCCGCATTTACCGAGGTGCAAAGGGCGAAGGGGTAACCGTGATATCCCTTAAACGCCGGTTTGGCCTTTTGCCTTGCCGCCAAATCCTCACTCAGCGCGTTCAGATCCCAGGTCGTCACTCCCGGCTGAACG
The DNA here is from genome assembly GCA_017881795.1 of Syntrophobacteraceae bacterium. Taxonomy (GTDB): domain Bacteria; phylum Desulfobacterota; class Syntrophobacteria; order Syntrophobacterales; family Syntrophobacteraceae; genus JADGQM01. Next base: position 3,587 of record JADGQM010000027.1, on the reverse strand, counting down.
TGTTCTTCCAGGCGTTTCAAAATCTCAGCCACAATCAGACAGGCTTTCCGCATCTTCTCAATTTCCCGCTGAGATCTCAAAACAATCAACTACCAATTCCTCTAGCCAAGCACCGCGGTAATGCGGGCAAGAATGGCGTCCATACTCCCCACACCATCGATGCGGCGCAATTTGGCCTGCTTTTCGTAATAGTCGATCAGAGGTTTGGTTGAGTCTTCGTAGACTTTGAGCCGCGAGGTGACGGTCGTCTCGTTATCATCATCTCGCTGATAAAGCTCTCCCTCACACTTATCGCAAACCCCGGCCTTTTTCGGGGGGTCAAACATCTCATGGAAACCTGCGCCGCAATTTCGGCAGGTCCGGCGACCGGTCAAGCGGCGCACCAGTTCGTCGTTTGGGACCTCAACGCAGACCACATGATCAATATTCTGCCGCAATTCCCCGAGCATTTTGTCCAGCGCCTGAGCCTGGCTCACATTACGGGGAAAGCCATCAAGCATATAGCCTTTGGCGCAGTCCTTCTGCTCAATGCGTTCTTTCACCAGCCCAATCACAACGCTATCCGGGACCAAAGCCCCCTGATCCATATATTTTTTTGCCTCAAGCCCAAGAGGTGTCCCCGCTTTGAGGGCGGCGCGAAGCATGTCGCCCGTTGAAATCTGGGGAATTCCGTAAGCCTCGATCAGGCGTTTGGCCTGCGTTCCTTTGCCTGCTCCTGGTGGACCCAATAGAACGATGTTCATCTTCCCTTCCTTCCTTTCTGTGTGCAATGGTCAAGACAGCTAAGTCTTTTCATTCCCTTCGGCATCTTCATAACCTGCCTCTAGCGCCGACCACGAATGCGGCCCTTTTTAAGAAATCCATCGTAGTGGCGAGAAAGCATGTGGGCCTCGATCTGTCCCAACGTATCCATTGCAACACCAACGACGATCAAGAGAGCGGTTCCTCCAAAATAGAAAGGCACACTGAACTTTTGAATGAGGAAGGTAGGGAGAACACACACTGCCGAGACATAAATGGCCCCACCGAGAGTTATACGACTCAACACCTTATCGATGTATTCGGCCGTAGGTCTGCCTGGCCGAATGCCTGGAATAAAACCTCCATACTTTTTCATGTTATCGGCGACGTCCACCGGGTTGAACACGATAGCCGTATAGAAGAAACAGAAGAAGATGATGAAGCCAACGTAAAGCGCCGAATAGAGCCAATGCCCCGGTGTCATATAACCGGCGACAGTTTGCACCCAGGGCACGTTAATGAAGTTCGCCACTGTGGCTGGGAACATGATGATGGATGAGGCGAAGATCGGTGGAATAACGCCTGAAGTATTGATCTTTAGCGGGATATGCGTGTTCTGGCCGCCGTAAACCCGCCTCCCCACAACCCTTTTTGCGTACTGAACGGGAATGCGTCTTTGGCCGCGTTCCATGAAAATGATAAAGGCCACCACGACCACCATCATGATCAACAGGAGCAAGACGATGAAAATGCTCATCTCGCCGGCTTTCAGCAAACGCATGGTGCTCACGAAGGCGTTGGGAATTCCTGCGACAATACCTGCAAAGATGATAAGCGAAATGCCATTGCCGATTCCATGTTCGGTGATTTGTTCACCGAGCCACATGATGAAAGCAGTGCCGGCCGTAAGGGTAATAACCGTGATCAGCCGAAATCCCCATCCGGCTTGGAGGACCACCATTTCACCCCCCGGAGCCGTCATGCTCTCCAGACCGAAAGCAATGCCGAAGCCCTGAATGATACTGAGAACAACCGTGCCATAGCGAGTGTACTGAGTAATTTTCCTCCGGCCGGCCTCTCCTTCCTTACTCAGTCGCTCAAGGTGTGGAATGACCACGGTCAGCAGTTGCAAAATAATGGATGCACTGATGTAAGGCATGATACCCAGGGCAAAAACAGACAATTGACGGAGAGCGCCCCCGGAGAACATATCGAAGAGTCCGAGCAGAGTTCCCTGGGCTGCTCGGAAAAACGCGGCCAAGGCCTCCGAATTGATCCCCGGTGTGGGGACGTGTGCCCCAACCCGATACACCGCAAGGAGGATGAAGGTCATACTGATGCGGCGTTTAAGCTCAGGAATTCTGGTGATGTTCTGGAAAGCTGCAAGCACCTTTTATTTCCTTGTATGCAGAGGGATCAACTCAACGCGCCCGCCTGCCGCCTCAACTTTGCTGACCGCCGCCGCGCTTGCCTTGTGAACCTGAACGGTGAACGCATGGGTGATGTCGCCATCGGCCAATAACTTGATCCCATCATTGGCAGTTTTGACGAGACCCGCCTGCAGCAATTCTTTTGGTCCGATTTGGCTGTCGCCTGCAAAACGCTCAAGGTCGCTAACGTTGACAATGCCGTATTGCTTCTTAAAGACGTTGGTGAATCCTCGCTTGGGTATGCGGCGCTGCAAAGGCATCTGCCCGCCTTCGAACCATGGCGCAGTCCCCCCACCAGAACGAGATTTCTGGCCTTTGGTGCCTCGTCCTGCGGTCTTACCCAGACCGGAACCACAGCCTCTTCCCACTCGTTTCCTACTGCTCTTCGCCCCTTTAGCAGGCGCCAAATCTTCCAGTCTCATAGTAAAGCATCCAATTTATCGCATATGGTTCGCATTTAGATTTCGTTGATTTCCACCAGGTGGATTACCTTACGAATCGCCCCCATGATGCTCGGTGATCCGTAGAGTGTTACGGTTTTGTTTAGATATGTGAGTCCCAGGGCCTTCAGGATCTTCCGATGTTTTTCGGGATGGCCTATAGGACTCCGGACCAAAGTGACTTGAATAGATTTAGACATGTCCATTCCTCACGGGACTGAAATTGGTAATGCTGTCGAAGCCAATCAGGACTTGGGAGCTGAAATGCCTCGGGTTATGATCTTCGCGACTCCCCCTTGGCCTATCCTCAAGCCCGGATTTCCTGAATGTCACGACCACGCGTTTTGCCGACTCGCTCACCGCTTCGAAGATGCTTTAGACCCTGAAGAGTGGCCTTAACCACGTTGTGAGGATTCCTGGAGCCAATGCATTTGGTCAAAATGTTGTGGATGCCGGCCGCTTCCATGATGGCGCGCACCGCACCCCCGGCGATCACCCCGGTGCCTGGCGAAGCGGGCTTTAGGACCACCGAGGAAGCGCCAAAACGCCCCAGAATCTCATGGGGGATCGTCTCATCCACAAGAGGGACACTGAACATGCTGCGTTTTGCGGATTCCAAACCCTTCCTGATCGCCTCTGGCACTTCATTCGCCTTTCCAAGACTGAATCCGACGCGTCCATTTCCGTCACCCACAACCACAATCGCACTGAAGGAGAAGCGGCGTCCGCCCTTGACTACTTTGGCCACGCGACTGATATGGACGACCTTGTCGATCAACTGGAGTTGACTCGATTCCACAGCTAACAATTGCATTCCTCCATGAAAAACATTTGACAAGTTTTAAAAATCCAGACCGGCCTGACGGGCAGCGTCTGCAAGCGCTCGTACACGGCCATGGTATATGTACCCGCTACGGTCGAAGACCACCTTGGTAATGCCTTGCACCTTAGCTTTGCGAGCAATCAATTCTCCCAC
>JADGQM010000467.1 GCA_017881795.1 Syntrophobacteraceae bacterium | reverse complement strand
GACTGAAATCCGCCGGGCGGTGTCTCCCTGCTCGTCGAAGCTGCTATATTGCGGCTTAAAGGATCAAATGATGATAGCAGTTTCTCGATGGAGGGATAGACTTCATCACGGATATTCGCCTTATTCCAACTCATGAATGCCCTCGTATCAAGAAAATCGGCATCCACCGCGCGAGAAAAGAGCATCTGGAGCCAAAAGGCAGGATCGCGTCCATTAGGTTTTTCCTCGGGAAACCGCTAGGCCGCTACCCGTGTCCGGCACTCGTGAACCAGCCTTCGGAGTATGCTTTGTACGGTTGACGCCACCGTAGGAAACTCGGTCAATCTAGCCCCTGACAGTTGGTTCACGTAAGGCCCCCGGTTCAGCTCATCCATTAGCGCGAGAACTGAGACTTGTTGACCGAGATGCTTCGTGGGCACGAGCGCCCCGGAGAATGGGCGATCAATTCCGACCTCCAACCCCGCAGCGCGGAAGAGGTCTTGAGCAGAGTCAACAAGCCAGTCGAGTGGGTGGGTCCTGTCCGTACCGAGACACACTTGTGGCCTGTCGGGACTCTGATCAAGCTCGTAAGGAAACGGTTGAGATGGAAAGCTATGACAATCGACCACGAGGCAGTGCCCATGATGCTCCAAGGCCGAATCGACAGCATCACACAAGGCGGCGTGGTGTGGAGCATAGAAGCGGTTGACTAAATCTGATCGCTCGGTTGAGGTAAGTGCTTATCGCAACCGAGCACCATTGGATGTGCGTGTGGTGATGACTCCCATCCCACATATGTTCTTGCCAACTCATTATGGACCGCCTCCACAATGGCCACAAGGTCAAAAGTGCGCTAAATGAGAAATTCTGAGTGAGAGTGATTCCTCGGTAGCCCGCAATTAACTTGACAATCTCATCCAAATCTGGCATCCAAACCAGACATCCCAAGGGTTGGATGAGGATAATGAAATCAGTGGGTTAGGTGATCAAGGGTGGCGGTTGCCAGACTCCAGGCACGTCACCATTTACAGCGCGACTTTCGAGGTTCGCCCCCTCGGTTCCTCCGCCAACCCCACAGCGCACTTCACCGTGGCCTGCGGGGTTGGCGATGGATAGAAAAAATTGAGTTCTTCGGAAATCTACCCATTCAGCGCTCCAGTGGTTTGCTGGCAGATCGGTGGTACCAATAATCATAAGGCGTAATCCATGGATTGTGGCAACTCAGAGGCATAGACGATTTCACGAGAGAAAGGAAAGAGTCATGAGTGAACTGGTAGTGGCCGTTTTTGACGATGAATTTAAGGCGGAAAGCGTCCGGCTCGATTTACGGAAAAAGGAAGCAGCGCATCTTGTGGACGTAGAAGACTCTGTCGTTTTGGTCAGGGACAAGCAGGGCAAGGTCCAGCTTCACCATATGAGTCATTTTACGATTGGCGGTGCACTGGGAGGGGGCTTTCTGGGAACGCTGTTCGGCGTTTTGCTCCTGAATCCTGTTTTTGCCATTTTGGGCCTGGCGACGGGGGTGGTGGTCGGAGGAGTGTCCGGCGCCATGTCTCACATCGGGATCAGCGAAGATTTTATGGAAGATCTGGCGAACCATTTGAAGCCCGGGTCGTCGGCCCTGTGCATTCTGGTAAAAGAGCACCTGGAAAAAGTCCTGATCGAGATTAGGCCCTTTGGAGGCAAGATCTTCCAGACGCCCCTGCTGCACACCGACGAGACGAAGCTCAAGGCAGCGCTGCAAGAGATAATAGCTTCTGCCAGCGTCTGATGAGCGGCTGGAGAGGTGCCGTGTTTCAAAAACAAGGAGGGCACAATGATTGTTTGTGCCCTTTCTTTATATTTCTCGGCATGGTGATGGTTAACCCCTGTTTTGAAGACCATTCCTGAAGTCCTCACCCTTTTCGAAGGCCATGTGGCCTTCGGCGGTCGAAAGTTAGACCGAATTCGAGAACGACCCGATAGAAAATCAAGCGAGAGGCAAACTCAAGGCTCGACATGTGAATATTTTTTCAATATTATACCGGTGTAAGTTCTGAGTTCGCCCTCGTGCTCATTGAATCTGAAAAACTGTAGGTAAAGGAGTTAAAAATGCCAGAGTTCAAGTATCAAGAGCCGTTTCCCCAGACCAAGGATGACACGAAATACCGTCTACTAACCAAGGATTATGTTTCCACCGTCAATTTGGACGGCAAGGAGATCCTCAAGGTAGACCCGGAAGCGCTCGCGTTTCTTGCCAACAGCGCGATGCGGGATGTTTCCTTCCTGTTGCGCCCGGCACACATGGAAAAGGTGGCGGCAATTCTGAGTGACCCGGAATCTTCTCCCAATGAACGAGGCGTGGCCATCGCCCTGCTCAGAAATGCTGAAGTCTCCGCCGAAGGTCTGCTCCCGCTCTGCCAGGACACCGGCACGGCGACCATTGTCGGCAAAAAGGGACAGCAGGTCTGGACCGGGGCCAATGACGAGGAGTATCTCAGCAAGGGTGTTCACAAGACCTACACCGAAGAGAATCTGCGTTATTCGCAAACGATTCCGCTGACCATGTACGACGAAATCAACTCCGGCACCAACATGCCCGCTCAGATCGATCTTTACGCGACGCAGGGCATGGAATACAAGTTCCTCTTCGTTGCCAAGGGTGGTGGTTCCGCGAATAAAAACATGCTTTACCAGGAAACGAAAGCATTGCTGAATCCGGCCAGCCTGGAAAAGTTCCTGGTTGAGAAGATGAAGAGCTTGGGGACCGCAGCATGCCCGCCTTATCATCTGGCCTTCGTCATCGGCGGGACTTCGGCCGAGGGCTGCCTGAAGACCGTTAAGCTGGCCAGCACCGGCTACCTCGACAATCTCCCCACGCAGGGGAACGAAGGCGGCCAGGCTTTCCGCGACCTGGAAATGGAAGAAAAGATCCGGCAATTACTTATCGGCAGCGGATATACTGAAATCGTCAATTACAGTTTTGGTATTCCTGTC
>JADGQM010000466.1 GCA_017881795.1 Syntrophobacteraceae bacterium | reverse complement strand
AGCCCGCGTTCCAGTACAACTGCGCACGCTGCTCAAGGTTCTCCGGGGTCATCATCCACTCGCCGTGATGGCCGTCGGTATAACTGTCCTTCATCTGCATCAACTGCGAGACGATCGCCCCATCGGCAAAGAGCTTGATCTGCTTCGGGAAAAATGACACTTTGCCTTGGGGCGCCAAGGCAATCTCCTTCTCGGTGGCGGCGAGTGATTCCGCCAGCCCGAGACCGTCATCCACCTGAGAGCGGGCATCCACGATAAAATAACTGTAGAAGGGGGTATCGTCCGCGCCCAGTATCGGCTGGTAGAGTTTCCAGATATCCGGGGTGATGAGCGCACCCGGCTCCATGTAGCCGGTCACGCCATTCTGGTGGAGATAGGTGACCATCTGCCTGAGCCCGAACGTCATCCGTCCCGGTGTGGCGAACACCTTGAGCAAGGGCTCGATCATAAGGTTCAAACCTGTCTCCCACCAGTGGCCTTCTTCTCAGTTGTACATATTGCTGGCGGCGCCCTTCCCCTTCATCGCGGCTTCGGTAAGGCCGAGGGCCTTGATGGCGGCGGAATTGAGGAAGAATTCATGGCACGAGCGATGCCATACCGCGATGGGCCGGGTGGCGCTGATGGCGTCGAGGGTTTTGCGATCCAGCTTCCCATGCCAGAGCGGCTGATAGCCCCACGAGAACAGCCATTCGTTGTTGTCCTTCAGCGCGGCGTCGGCAGCCTTCAGCCGGGCGCGATACTCCTCGGGACTCTCGGCTACTTTGAACGTACGGCCGGGCAGCACCCAGTCCTCCGTCGCGATCACCTCCGTCGATAGGGTCAGGGCGCCGAGAAACGGATGAAGGTGCTGGTCGATCAGACCGGGGAGCACGATCCTGGACTTGAACGTTTCGTCAAGGGCAAACGGGCGGTCGCCGAGGGCAGCCTTGACCTCACTGAGGGAGCCGACCGCGAGGATACGCTTCCCCGCCACCGCAACGGCCGTGGCCTCGGGGTTGGCGGGCTCCATGGTCAGAATCTTTTTCGCAGTGTAGACCGTAACCGCGGGCGTCGCCGGCGGAGGGACAAATTGCCGGGCGATTTGATCCTGGGCCAACACCGGGCAGGCGGAGAGAACCATCCAGACCACGATCAGACTTCTTGCTAGTCCCGACACCGGATAATGGTCAACTTTCATGAGGGTTTCCCTTCGAAAGCTTAATTTCCGGCCGTGAGTCCCTACTTCAGCAACGAGGTTACATCGCTCAGACCTGACTTCTGCAGGTCGGCGAGACTCAGGTCCTTAACCCTCTGGAGATCCCAGAGTTGGGTGCAATCCACCTTGAAGAAATTGAAAGCTTCACTGGTCCGAATGTAATAGGCGACCTGTTTCGAGTCCCGCAGCGAGGTCCAGATGGTGACGTCATAGGGGGCAGCGGGGTCCGCGGCATCCTGTACGGTGCCGCGCGCAACATCGGCATTATTGATGATATGGGAGACGAGGCTGAGCGCCTCGGAGGCATTGGCCGGGGGTTTGACTGAGGTGCGCTGGACGGCCATGCGGACGAATCGGCTGGGAGACGTCATATCGCCGGGGACACCGTACGAGCCGCTCCCCATGTTCGGGGCCTTGACGACAAGGTCGCCAAATTTCTTCTCATGCGTTGAAGCCGGCGTGGCCTGCACGTAATTGCGCAGATTGGTCACCTGCCAGTCAAAAGTCGGATCGTTCGTCACCACGCCGACCTTGTTGTCATAAACCTTCATGACCGAATTTCCCGAGGCATCATCCTTCACCCATTCGATGACGATCCCTTTGCCGGAGGCATCGAAGAGGACGAGGTGAAACGGCATCTGCTCCTTGGTCCAGACGGCAACCTTGTCGAGATTTGCCTTCACCTCGTCAACCGTGGCAAACTGGCTGATCAGCCAGAGCGGGACATCGAAATTGGATAATGCCTGTGTCTTCTTCTCAGGAGGGACGCTGGTAGCATAATAGGCGGCATTGAGAATCTGGACTCCCAGTGTCAGTCCCTTCTCGTTCATGGTGTCCGAGGGGGCGGTGGAACCGATCATCGGCAGGCCGAAACTGGAGTATTTCGTGACAAAGCTGAGACCGGGGCTACCATCGGGGCTTGTTGACTGGATTGTCTTGCCGCGGGGGGTGAGCGCCACCTTGTACTTCATAGCCGCCGGGTTGGTGTCCATGGTGCGGGCGACGACGCTTGAGCCATCAACGGCTGTGAGTTGCACGCTGGTGCAGGCCAGCGCCGGGGAAACGGAAAAGAGGGACACGGCGACCAGATGCAGGAGGACAGTGATCCATGGTGATGCTTTCATCGCGGTTTCTCGTTTATTGAGGTTGGTGTTATACATTCTCCCTACTACTTGATCAGGAACGTGGGGATCACGGGAACGTGGAAATCTGGGCTTGGGTCGGTTCGCAACCCGCCCGCACGGTTTCCTCGAGGGTGGCATTCATATCCGCTTGAACGCCGCGCACTTTTTCGCCCCGTCTGTCTCCAGAGACTTAACTTCGCTCCTTGTGCCAGAAAATGCTTGTGTCGTCTCCTCCGCCGATACCGGGATACTTCAGAATAAGACTCCTATGGCAATCATGACGAAGGTTAACATCCACAATCATGGTCTTGATTCCATGAGAATAATTATCCTTTAAGTTGTGCGTTATGCTGCCTGTGTTGGTGCAATGGGTATACGGACTATGAACGGCACGGTTTGTGCCATATATGTTGGTTTTGCTGGCATTTTCAAATAGTTACTAATATATTGTGCAACCGGAACACCGCATCGATGCTTCCATCCGTCCCTTTCTGGTACCCTCCGGCGAGGCAGACGCAGACCAGAATCCCCAGGTTATAGGAAATCGCTTCTTCAAGGTTTTTCGGTAGCAGGTGTCGTCGAATCTGTCAAGGACAGTTTTGCGCCGATTTCTTGGTATGTGAAGACAAGAACCGTCACGGTG
>JADGQM010000465.1 GCA_017881795.1 Syntrophobacteraceae bacterium | reverse complement strand
GTCGGACCCGCTTCTAAAGAAGGCAGACGTTTTCCCTTCCTGTAGGACTTGTGCAGATAGGGTCTCCATCACTGCCTCTCTCTTTCCAAATGGCCCATGGGCCGCACGAGCGCCCGGGCCGGCGCGGCAAATGACATGGATCTCGCGGTCGCGGGGTAGTTCGCCGAGACGCGCGCGGAGCTGTCCAATCGGAATGTTGAGCGCTCCAGGCACGTTCTCCACGGCGAGCTCCATCGGTTCGCGCATATCCAGGAGGAATCCGGTCTTGGCATAATTGCAGTGACTGAGCGGCATGTCGCCCCGCAGGACATCGGCGGCGACCATCCCGGCAAAGTTCACCGGATCCTTTGCGCTGCCAAGCTGGGGCGCGTAGCAAAGCTCGGCTTCCTCAAGATCGTATATGGTGGCGTTCATTTGAAGCAGTGCCGCAAGAGCGCTGATCCGCTTGTCCACTCCATCCATGCCGATGGCCTGCGCGCCCAGGAGACGCCCGTCGGATTTCCGAAAAATGACCTTCATCGCGATCGGCTGGGCGCCCGGGTAATACCCCGCATGCGAATTCGGGTAGAGGTAGATCTTTTCGTAATCGGTATCGCCGAGCCGGTTCAGCGTTTTTTCGTTGACGCCGGTCCAGGCAACGGCCGCACCAAACAGTCCAATAATGGAGGTGCCTTGTGTGCCCCGGTAACGTGACTTGCGCCCGGCGATCGCATCGGCTGCAATCCGGCCCTGCCGGTTGGCCGGCCCGGCGAGTGCGATGAGGCTCCACTGGCCGGTGACGAAATCTTTGACTTCGACGGCGTCACCGACGGCGAAGATGTCCGGATCGCTCGTGCGCATCTGTTCGTCCACGCGGATCCCCCCGCGTTCGCCGATCTCCAGTCCGGCCTTTTTCGCCAGGGTAGTATCCGGGCGCACGCCGATGGCGAGGATCACCACGTCTGCCAGGTAGGTCTTGCCGGATTTGGCTTCCACGTCGATGGCTCCGTTCGCGGCCTGTTTGAACCCGACTACCTCGTCGCCGTGCGTCAGGCGGACCCCATGCCTCTTCAGGATGGCCTCCACAACGACCGCATGTTCCGGATCGAGCGGGGTCAGGACCTGATCGGGCTTCTGCAACAGGGTTACTTCAAAGCCGCGATGGGTCAGGTTTTCCACCATCTCCAGGCCGATGAACCCGCCACCGACAACCACAGCCCGGGTCTTTGGCCTTACGGCCTGGAATCCCGAATACCTGTACATGCCGGCGAGAAATGGGTTGCCCCGTTCAACCCATTCACAGATTGCCCTGACGTCCGGTACCGTCCTCACGTGAAAAATTCCAGGAAGGTCTATTCCCGGCAACGGCGGGTGGACTGAAGCTGCCCCGGGCGAAAGCACCAGTTTGTCGTAGGATTCGCTCTTCACCTCACCGGTCGCGACATCCCGCAGCTTCACGGTCCTCTCTTTGGGCGATATCTCAATGGCCTCGCAATTAGTGCGCACATCGATGGCAAACTGCTCGCGGAACAACTGCTCGTTCGCCACCAATAGGCTCGATTCTTTTTCGATCACGCCCCCGACATAGTAAGGCATTCCGCAGTTCGCGTACGAAACATACGGCCCGCGTTCCACCATGAGGATTTCGGCTTTTTCATCCAACCTGCGCAGGCGCGCCGCACACGACGCCCCGCCGGCCACTCCACCAACAATGATGACTTTCATGATATTTCTTCCTTATTCTGGTCTGCTTTCTTGGCATTTTGGTGAGGCCGAACCCGGGGCTGAGCATTTGGTTTCCCTCGAGATCGAAGTCTTCTCCAGAAAACGCATCGTTCAGCCGCCCGAATCCAGTCAGCGGGTAGAATTTCTCGCCTTTTCGATCGTCTCAATTCCCGTTGAAGTCGAGACCGTGTTAAACCTCACCTCCGGGTGTTTGAGCGCCATCTCCATGACCATGAGCACGCTGCGGTATTCTCCTGAGCGGAGATGGTGCTCCAGGTCTTCCTTGCTTCTCCACCTTTCCTCGAAAATCAAGACATTATCTTCCAGTACGTCCTGGTAGATATGACAGCCAAGACAGCCGGAGTAAACCTCGCACTGCCCAGCTATCGATTTGAGGATCTGTAATGCCTCATCACGCTTTTTGGGAGGTATCTTCATCCTGATGGTTCCGAGAATCATGTCCTTCCCCTCTCTCCTGACTTTGCTGACGGACTGTGTCGTGTTTCGTCCATATGAGTTGATCCACGGCTTCGCCGTACCTTCCCGGCCGGATTACTGTGCTGGTGGCATTCTGCGGCATTATGAACCTTTTGAGCTCCAGGGCATCAATGATCGACTGACCCCACAGCAGGGCTGCCATTACCATGGCGACAGCCAATGCTTAACTCCGTTCCTGCTTCCGGGGTGCGCTGAAAGACTTTACAAGTCTGTCTCATGGGAATTTCTCCTCGATTGCAAACAAACGAGTGCCACATGGAAAAGAACAAGCCCGCGGCAATCAGGGAGACGATTTCCTCTATTCTTGATTCCTTCATAGGCCTATCCTCCTTATCCAACAGGTTGTTGGAACATCCTCTCCCAGCTTCACTCCGGCCCTGATCGAAAACCGGAGAGCTGAATGCTTCGCAGTGTCGCTGTTGAAGGCGATAATTGACGGCTGTTTTCAACGTAATGCAAGAAAGAAGATGGCAGAAAGTGTGCCAGGAAAAAATTGGGGTGTGATTGCCCTGTCAAGCTGCTGTTATTAAAAGGATTTTTATGAGAAAGAGGGGTGATGGTTAAAACAAAAGGGGCCATATTGTGTGGCAATATATTGCCCAAAGGCATCATTTAGCCATTGCCTTGTGTCTTGTTGGAACGCTTGATACCTAATTTTTCCATTTTAGCACGGAGGGTTGTCCTCTTTAGACCAAGTTCCTTGGCGGCGCCACCCCTGCCGCCGACACGCCATCCGGCCTGCTCCAGAACGGCCACGATAT
>JADGQM010000153.1 GCA_017881795.1 Syntrophobacteraceae bacterium | reverse complement strand
GGCGATACCGCCTTTCAACGCTACGGCAAACGACGTAGTGGCATACAACGGTGTTCCGGGAAGTGGTCGGACACAAATCTACGCGCACCGGGCCGGTCGAGGTTTGATGCCCGAACAGACCCTGCCGGCTTATGTCGCAGCCCTCCGCCTGGGCGTGGATTACGTGGACATGGATATCGGCATGACCAAAGACGGCGTGCTGGTTATCACGCACGATCTGACCTTACATCCCGATTTGACCAGGGACCAAAACGGACAATGGATCACGGACCGGATCCCGATCAACCGGTTAACGCTGTCCGAACTCCGGAATTATGATGTGGGCAGACTGAAACCCGGGACGCAATACGCTTCGTACTTCCCCTATCAACGATCAGTGGACCTGACGCCTATCCCGACCCTCAAGGAGGTTGTTCAGTTCGTGAAGAAAATAGCCGGCGACAAAGTCGGCTTTCAGATCGAGATAAAAAACGATCCCACCCAACCGGAACTGACGGCTTCGCCCAAAGACTTTGCCAAGGCGTTGTATCAATTAATGACGGAAGAGAATATCAGCGACCGTGCTGAGATCCAGGCGTTTGACTGGCGGTGTCTTATCGAGATCAACAAGCTGGATAAACATGTCAAGACCGCTTATCTTTCCGATCATACCACGGAAACGATGGATGACGCGGAAAAGGGTGTCTGGACTGCCGGTCTATTGCCCAAAGATCATGGCTATTCCCTGCCGAACATGGTCAAGCATCTTGGCGGCCACTGCTGGGAACCGTTTGAGATGGACGTGACCAAGAGCGCGCTGGATGAGGCACACCGGCTTGGGCTAAAGGTAGTTGTTTGGGGCTGGCCGGAGCAGGAAGGCACGGAATTTAACTATGCGCAGGTCGAAAAACTGATTGATTGGGGGGTCGACGGGATCATCACGGACCGGCCGGATATTTTGCGGGGCCTTCTTGTTACCAGGGGCTTTAATCTGCCCAATGGATTTGAAATCCAACAGAATCTACCCCGAACACGCTCTCAAGATCATTGAGGTCTTTCCAGGTTCCGGCTGTGAAACTCAACCCATAAGGATTGGGACGACTCCAGGCTTTATCGGGGTCGTTTCAATCCATCGATAAAGCAGCCCAGAGCGGGACGGTGCTTTTGGAGCCTTCGAGCCGGGTTCAAAGATCTCTCCTCATCATTGAAATCTCGACACCCTGAAGATTTACCATGTCCAGATTCATATGCACAGTGAATCAAGGCAGACTGCCGATTTAGCCCAGTGGCAAGCAGTGTGACCTTTCTCTGAGCCTGTGCCGGCGGCTACCCCAAAGATTTGTTACATACAATGGTGGGATAGTGCAGCCTCACCTGTCCGAAGGGCGATCATGTTTTGGTGTCCCGCTGTCCTGCGATGTCCACCGTGCTTTCATCGCGTGCTTTCTCAATATATCCTGGCGTCCGCGCACCGGCTCTTCATTTTTGGAGCCTTCCGGAAAGCGCTTTTTGCCTAAGCTGCGTTTTCGACTCCCAATGGGATTGGGACTATCCGCGTTGCTCCAAAATTTGCCCGGCAGATAATTCCGGCCCTGGCGCTGATTTGGATTATTTCCACCCCTGAGAATGGGTTCGGCCTTTATTGACGGGTCGGGCTCATATCCCTCAACGATTTCCTGGGGGATTGTGCGCTTGAGTAGACGTTCGATTTCTTTTAATTGCTCGCTCTCATCAATACAGACGAGTGATATGGCAATTCCTTCGCGCTCGGCACGTCCGGTGCGGCCGATACGGTGCACATAATCTTCAGACACACTGGGTAATTCAAAATTTACCACATGCGGTAAATGTTCGATGTCGAGCCCTCGCGCCGCAAGATCAGTAGCAACCAACACACGGACATCGCCATGCTTAAAGTTCGCCAACGTCCGGGTTCGGTTCGCCTGGCTCTTGTTGCCGTGGATGGCCGCCGCACTGATGCCATCGTGCTCAAGTTGCTTGGTCAGTTTGTTGGCGCCGTGTTTGGTTCGGGTGAATACGAGGACCTGCCGCCATTTTTTGGAGTCGATAAGAAAAGAAAGCAGCTCGCGCTTACGGGTGCGATCCACGGGATGAATCAACTGTTCAATCGTCTCCGATGCGGTATTGCGGCTGGCCACTTCAATCAGGACTGGGGAGTTCAATAAATTTTCGGCAAGTGTTTTGATGTCATTGGAAAAGGTGGCGAAGAAGAGCAGGTTTTGTCGCCGTGCGGGCAGCAGTGTGAGTATTCTGCGGATATCCCGAATAAATCCCATATCCAACATACGATCCGCTTCGTCCACAATTAATATCTCGACTCTCGAGAGATCCACGGTCCGTTGTTGAACATGGTCAAGCAAACGCCCGGGGGTTGCCACCAGAATATCGATGCCTCGGCGGAGTTGGCCGATCTGCGGATTGATCTTTACACCGCCAAAGATAACCCCCGATTTCAACGGCAGGTACTTTCCGTAGGCCGCCACACTCTCTTCGACCTGAGCTGCAAGCTCACGGGTTGGGGTAAGTATCAGAGCACGCACGCTATTCTTTACCTTTGTGCTGCTGCGGTTGTTCAAGAGCTGCAATAGCGGCAGAGCGAAACCGGCTGTTTTACCCGTGCCGGTTTGAGCACCGGCCAGGATGTCCTTTCCTGAAAGGATAACAGGGATTGCCCGGCTCTGAACGGGAGTTGGTTTGCTGTAGCCTTGATCGGCAATGGCATGAAGTAATTCGGCCGAAAGGCCGAGGGTTGTAAATGACATATTTAAGAGTTGCTCCTGGTAAGTTGATAAGCCCCGCAGTTTTGGCGCAGAGTCATTGCTAAAGGTCTTAAAACAAGATTATGGGTCGTGATGGCGACGGTTTTTTGCAGGCAAGAGGCCAGCCTATCATGGCGAACAGTCAATGGGGCGGGGACGCTTGCTCTGCCGTTTGTGCGGCACACCCGGCAATCCATATGGTGTGTCGCGCTCCCCCACATGCACCGCGCGCACGCACGCGAAGCTCCTCCAGCTTGAAAACGGTCTTTCGCAAACGATCACTGAATGCGTGATCAGGACCGGCCGACCATACCGCCAGTACACCTCCGGGCCGCAATGCCGCGGCAGCCGCTCTCAAGCCACCATGGCCATAGAGCCAGTCATTTCCATTCCTGGTCAATCCCTTGGGACCATTGTCGACATCCAGCAGGATGGCATCATAAGCACGTTGCTCCTCGCGCAATATCCGGGCAACATCGACTTCGCGTACAATGACCCGGTCGTCCTGGAGCGGATGGCCGGCAAGGATCGCCAGGGGACCGCGGTTCCACGCCACCACCTCCGGTATCAGTTCGGCCACAATCACCTGGCCTTGAGCGCTAAGTCCATGCAGCACGGCGCTCAGGGTGTAGCCCATACCCAGTCCGCCTATCAGGACTCGAGGCCGGGGGCGGTCTGCAATCCTTGCACAAGCAAGCTCCCCAAGCGCTTCTTCCGACCCATGGACGCGACTGCTCATGAGTTCACGATTGCCGACCCTGATGGAGAATTCCTCGCCCCGCCGGTATAGTCTCAGCTCCCCCTCGTCACGGGGTGCCCGCGCAACGTCGAGTAACATCCAAGGTTTCATGAGCACCACCAGGAATTATCGGGCCACTGGTCGTGTTCCAATTTGGAAACATTACCAGGGAAGAAATGAATCATTCCACAGACAGGGCTCAACATTTACCAGAGAGTGAGGTCGCATTGGCCATGGCACAATTCATTCCTGTATTCAGTTACATCCTCATTATTCAGATATTCTTCAAACCCCATCGACCGATCGATGATCCCGCCAGGGGTAATCTCGACTATCCTGTTTGCCAAAGTGTCAATGAATTCATGATCGTGGGAGGAAAACAAAACCACCTCCTTGAAGGCCGTTAGCCCGTTATTCAGGGCAGTGATCGATTCCAGATCCAGATGATTGGTCGGCTCATCCATGATGAGCGCATTGGCGCCAACCAGCATCATTTTGGAGAGCATGCAGCGGACCCGCTCCCCTCCGGAGAGGACACTGGTCTTCTTCATCGCTTCATCACCGGAAAACAGCATCCTGCCAAGGAACGCTCTGGCGAAGCGCTCTCCCTCAGTTGGGGGAGAAAATTGCCTCAACCATTCGACAAGGCTTAGGTCATTATCGAAATAGGCGCTGTTTTCCTTAGGGAAATAGGAGCGGGTGATGGTGACGCCCCAGCGGAAACTGCCGCTGTCCGGCTCAAGTTCCCCGGCCAGGATTTGGAACAGCGTCGTCTTGGCAAGGCTGTTGTCGCCGACGAAGGCAATCTTTTCCCCCTTGCGCACCGCTAGGGTAAGGTCGTTAAGCACGGGCATTCCATCGATGGCCTTGGACATGCCCGTTATCTCCAGAATTATGTCGCCGCAGGGACGTTCGGGCTTGAACGCAACGTGCGGATACTTCCTTGAAGAGACCGGCATATCATCAAGTGTCAGCTTCTCGAGCAGCTTTTTGCGCGAGGTTGCCTGCTTCGCCTTGGAGGCGTTGGAACTGAAACGCTGGATGAATTCCTTCAATTGGTTTGCTTTGTCGGTGATTTTACGGGTCTCATCCTGCTTCTGTTTGAACGCCATTTGGCTCGCCTGATACCAGAAATCGTAATTGCCGACGTAGACCTGTATCTTGCCGAAGTCGATGTCCGCCACATGAGTACAGACCTGATTGAGAAAATGCCGATCATGGGAAACCGCGATAACCGTGTTGGGAAAGCGGAACAGATACTCCTCAAGCCAGGTGATGGACTTCAGGTCCAGATGATTGGTCGGCTCATCCAGCAACAGCACATCCGGATTGCCGAACAACGCCTGGGCCAGCAGCACCCGCACCTTAAAACCGGCCTCCAGCTCCTTCATTTTTTTGGGGCGCATCTCTTCGGGTATGCCAAGACCGTTGAGAAGCACCGCGGCCTCAGACTCCGCCTCGTAGCCGTTCATTTCGGCGAACTCACCCTCCAGTTCCGCCGAGCGAATGCCATCCTCTTCGGAAAAATCGGCCTTTGCGTAGATCGCCTCCCGCGCCGCCATTATTTCGTATAGCCGTGCATGCCCCATTATAACCGTGTTAAAAACCGTTTCCTCGTCGAATGCGAACTGGTCCTGGCTGAGAACCGCCACACGCTCCCTGGCGCCGACAATGATTTCGCCCTTGTCCGGTTCCAACTCGCCGGAAAGGATTTTAAGAAAGGTCGATTTCCCGGAGCCGTTGGCGCCGATGAGCCCATAGCAGTTCCCCGGGGTGAACTTTATATTGACTTCTTTGAATATGACCCTCTTGCCATACGAGAGGGCCACGTTTGAGGCACTGATCATGCTTTTTTGACTCCATGTTGAAATAAAAAAACCACAGGAGTTTCCCCGCGGCCAAAATTTAACCTTTATATATAAACCATCGCACTTTTCATAGCAATAGAATTATCAAAACAATTGATACTTCATCTGCAATTCCGCCACCTTTCAGGAAACACAGTTGCTTTTGCCCCGCGGGGGGTGCGACTGGAGCATGATAAGTTTTGGCGAAGAGCAAATGGCGAGCTTTGATGTATCGAGATGCTCCGGAATTTATCCAATGGTAGCTAGAGGCGACATGGGGAAGGCAATGCGAATCCTTTAGGCCCACCGGGTATTGAGACAGACGGTCTCATTAGCCCCATTGTCGGCCAACGATCTCATCAAGGTGAATTTGACGAAACCTGTAATGCGCTTCCTACTGAAAGTTCTCAACTCCAAAGTCAACACTCCTCTCCTATATGTTGAATTTGGTATTCTGATTATTTGATCAATAGTTACGTTTCATATGTGAACCAGAAGCTCTGGGTGCCACTCTTGCAAGAGGGGGAGGGCTGTATCCTCCTTGAACACTCTCGAATGAAGCCGTCGAGATAGTCGGTTGGCAGGATTTGGGCTGTGGGGATTCAATACGCTCCTCATTCACCGTCAGGATTGGTCTTGATGCTCATCTCCGATTCAGGGCAAAAGGCAAAATGCTCGAAGAGCCACTCCATCAACGCGCCGGGCTCTCTTTTACCCAGCATGTTAGGCTTGCCGCCGCCAAGATGGAGTGAATCAAATTCATGGAATCTTTCCTGGTACAGCAGCAATTCCCTTTGGACAGCCTGCAGCCATGTCGGGATTTCAGTGCCGGAAGCAACGGAATAAAAGTCGCAGGGGCCGCGTCCGGATGCCGAACGGCGTGGATCGCAAATAGCCCAATTCTCATAAGGACTGGCGATGACAGGGGGTCTTCCCGCTGCCACGTATCTGCCTTAGGCGGGCTAAAATATCCGGACTTTCCATGAGCTCCTCGGGCACAAAGACCCCAGCGCGACCATGATCTACCCATGTCCTGAATACAGGAGGCCCTGGGGTGCGATGTCCGGTCTATGAACCGTGACGAGTTGGACCTTTACGTCGCATCAAGGTCTTGACATACACTCTCTGCCGAAGTTTAATGTGTATAAAAATACTGATTGGAGTGTGAGTTATGAACAGACGTACGAACGTAGTTCTCGATGATGATTTGGTTGAAGCCGGCTTGGAAATCACCGGTCTCAAGAGCCGTCGAGCCTTAATCGACTACGCCCTCCGTGAGCTCTTGCGAAGAGAGTCCCAGAGAAGGATTCTTGAGCTCAAAGGTAAGGTCCACTGGGAAGGTGATCTTTCTTCCATGCGTCAGAAAAGAGAGTCTGAAGGGAAAACCTATGCCTATGTGGGGTAATCCTTACGGAGGTGCTTCAGGGTATTCGGGATTATAAGCAGCACAAACAGACTGAATCGGTACTTTCCAGCCTGATCTTTCTTCCCATGGCCCAGAGCACATTCCTTCTCGCAGCCAATATCTATCGCACCCTCCGCTCACGGGGGATCAATTCAGTCGATTGCATGATTGCAGCCGTATGCATCGAACAAAAGGCCCATTTGCTGCATAACGACATATCTCCAAAGTCTTTGCTCTTCAGGTCGTGGGTGGTCATACCGTACAGTAAGTCAGTGCAGGTGTTTCACTCCCCTTAGCACCTTGGTAAACGCTGCTCTGCCCATCTCCGAGATATGAAGTGAGCGAGCTCTTATCGGATCTGCTTCCCCTACATTCTCATCGCGTTGCATGCGGCGATGGTAACTTCTCAATAAGTATGGCTGCACATGCTCATCTGCAACCTCTGGATTCCCGCTAGAAGGATGTGGGAATGACGATCCGAGACTCCCATGGCTTTGTGTACCTGGAGTTATTGAGAAGTTACCGGGGATGGAGCTATTTGTGTTTGATAAAGGTTCCCTTCTCGTATTCCTCGAATGCAATTTGGAGCTCGGATTGGGTGTTCATGACGATCGGTCCGTACCATGCAACCGGCTCGCCAATCGGCTGCCCTGATACAAGGAGAAAACGCACCGGCTGATCCTGGGTGGTGATGGCCACCGCGTCGCCGTCCCCGTAAAGGACGAGACTCTCCGCGCTGCAGGCGCACTGCCGCTTGATGTCGAAGTAGTTGGCTCCCACCACCTCGTGGGCGTAAGCGTTCCGTTCCGGATCAAAATATCCCTCTCCGTCCACCACATAAGCGAAGACCTTGTGCCCGCGCCTGATCGGGTGCGTGAAGGTCGTTTCCGGCGGCACCGTCACGTCCAGGTACGCGGGATCGATGACCACGTCCTGCACCGGCCCCTTCACCCCGCCGAGCTCGCCGCAGATCACCTTCGCCCGGATGTCCCCCGGAAGGGTAACCTCTGGAATTTCGCCGGCCGTGATCCCACGGTAGCGGGGGTCCATCATCTTGTTGGGGGCGGGGAGGTTTGCCCAGAGCTGAAACCCCCACATGAGGCCGTCGTTGTCGCCGCGCGGCATCTCCTGGTGAATGATGCCGCTGCCGGCGGTCATCCATTGCACGTCCCCGGTCTCGATAACCCCCTTGTTCCCCATGCTGTCGCCGTGCTCCACTTTGCCGTGGATAACATAGGTGATCGTCTCGATCCCCCGGTGCGGATGCCACGGAAACCCTTTCAGGTAGTGCGGGGGGTAGTTGGAATGAAAATCGTCGAGCAGGAGGAAGGGGTCGAACAGGGGGACCTGGTTATTGCCGAAGGCCCGTTTCAGATGGACACCGGCCCCCTCGATGGTCGGTTTGCTCTTCCAGACTTTGTTGATCTTGCGTACGGATGTCATGTTTTCCTCCTTCTGGGTGATATTTAAGCACTTCACTTGCAAAACGTCATGAGCCGGCCGGGATGCAAGGCGCAAGCGAACGAAAAGGGGGGCCGGCGCTAGCGGAAGAGATTGATTTTAGCGAGATCGATGATTTCGTCGCCGTGCCCACTGAGAAGCGCTTTGAGCATGAAGAGGCTGAAGCCGGTCACTTGCTCAAGACTGATCGTTGGAGGTCTCCAGAGCTCCTGCCGATGGACGAGGACTTCGACCAGAGCAGGTCCGTCATGATCGAGAGCCTGCGCGATCATCGGTCGAACCTGATCCGGTGTTTCCGCAGTCAGCCCCAGGAGACCGGCGGCTTCGGCCATCTTTGCGAAATCCGGGTTATGCAGGTCGGTGGCGAACTCCAGGATGCCGGCCGCTTTCATTTCCAGTTCTACGAAGGCCAGGGCGTCGTTCTTGAAGACAATCAGCTTGACCGGCAACTGCACCTGCCGGAGCGTGAGCAAATCGCCCATGAGCATCGCGAGACCGCCATCTCCCGACAGGGAGACGACCTGTCGACCGGGATGGCTGACCTGCGCACCAATCGCCTGCGGAAGGGCATTCGCCATGGACCCATGACTGAACGAGCCGAGCAACCGTCGTTTGCCGTTCATCGTCAAGTAACGCGCCGCCCAGATCGTCGGGGTGCCCACGTCGCAAGAGAAGATGGCGTCTTTGGCGGCAAGCTCGTCGAGCACTCTGGTCACGTACTGCGGGTGGATGTGCTCTTCGCCCAGATTTTCGGCCGCGAGCTCATCAAGGCCCTTCCGTGCCTTCCGATATTGTTCGACCGACGTCTTCAAATGCTCATCGTCCTTGTCGTCGACCAGCTTCGGCAGGAGGGCGCCAAACGTCGTCTTCGTGTCCCCCACAAAACCGTAATGTACCTTTGTGCGCCGGCCGAGCTGTTCGCCACGGATGTCAACCTGCACGATCGTCGCATCCTTGGGATAGAACTGCTGGTACGGAAAGTCCGTGCCGAGCATCAACAAGAGATCGCAGTTCATCATCGCATGATAACCGGAAGAAAATCCGATGAGGCCCGTCATGCCCACGTCAAACGGGTTATCGTACTCGATGAATTCCTTGCCGCGCATCGCATGGACGATCGGCGCCCTGAGTTTGCCCGCGAGCTCGATCAACTCCGTGTGAGCTCCGGCACAGCCCGCTCCACCAAAGATCGTTATCTTCTTCGACCTATTGAGAATCTTCGCCAGCTCCGCTATTTCGTTATCGGAAGGACACAAGCTCGGTCTCGGCTCCGGGAAATGCAGACGCGGCTGTTGTTCGACGGCCTCGCGCAAGCTGACGTCTCCCGGCAGGGCAATCACTGCGACCCCGCGCAGTGAGACAGCGGTTTGCATGGCAATCTCCAGGACACGGGGCATCTGTTCGGGATGGGAAACCAGTTCACAGTAATGACTGCACTGGGCGAAGAGATGTTCCGGGTGGGTTTCCTGAAAATATCTGCTTCCGATTTCATGGCTTGGAATCTGCGCCGCGATCGCCAGCACCGGGACACGACTACGATGGCAGTCGTAGAGTCCGTTGATCAGATGCAAGTTTCCCGGCCCG
>JADGQM010000026.1 GCA_017881795.1 Syntrophobacteraceae bacterium | reverse complement strand
CGAGTCCGGAGACCATCCAGCTCCGACACACCGGTGCAATTGCCTCAACGGTAGGGCGGGGTTGCATCCCCGCCAAACCTTTGGGGCAGGGGCGCGAGCCTGGCGGGGTCGCAACCCCGCCCTACCAGAATTTCAAAAGCGCCGTTCCGGGGGTTCGCGGCTTGCTGCCGCCACGGGGAGGCGTCCGCGTAGCCGGTCGGGAAATTCTTCTTGATACTGGTCGGGCGCCGCCACGCCCACTATGCCCTCTCGACACCTTGCGGCGGTTATGGGCTGGGGCCCGTGGCTGTAAGGACAAATCCGCCCCTGCGCATTTCGGATAGCACACAAAAGTTGTGCCGTCAACGATTGAAGTCTTTGATAATTCTAAGGATTAATTGGTAGACAAGGTCTTTGTGATCCGCTTGGCGGATTTCAGCGGAGCATCGCTAGTACTACAGCGAGGTTTCCGCAGGAGGCCTCAATTTGTGAGACAGGCTTTCCAGCCTGCCTTTTGGCCAGATCGGCATGGCAGGCTGGAAAGCCTGCCCCACACGGCTTGGACCCTCATCAAAGCACCGTTGTAGTACTAGGTGCTGGGTTCTTCTTCGATGTCACCCTCATCTTCGGGCGCACCGTTAACGTCAGGCTGATTCGGGACGGGTGGCGCCATCACGCGCTGGCCGCCTGGCTGGTTCGGCATATTGGGCGGTTGGACAACCCCGGGCACATTAACCCCCACCTGGCCCTGAGGCATCGGTGGTTGTGGCGGTTGCGCGCCCATCGGACCTTGTACTCTCGCGACATCCCCCGCTGGTGGCGGCTGCCCCGGCTGAGCGGGCGCTTGAGTGGGAGCGGGAGACGTCGGTACGGGAGGGGGAGGAACCACCACTTTGCCCTCAGCAAAGAGATTAACCACCTCGGTCTGCCCATCTTTTTCCAGGGAGATGCTGCGCGGCTCAATTTTAACCACCTGAAAATCGCCAAGTTTTTCGCCCTCTCCCACAGTGAGATAGGGATTCTGCGGCTTCGTTTTGTCGGCTCCGGGGAGTTGCCCTTTTACCCGCACGATGGCTTTCTTGGTATCACCACGAATGAAAACCCCATCCAACTGAACGGCTTTCGCGGACAGACCTGGTTTGTTCTGTTGTGGGGCTTGCACGGCCGATTCAGGTGGAGGTGGCTTCCGATCCTGGGAGAAAAGGTTCTTGTCCACCATCAACGACGTGCACGCGCCAGGAGAGGCGAAGCACCACAACCAAACCGCTGATAAAGTCAACAATAACGTTACGTTCTTTATGAATTGCATCGTTCACTCCCCATTTTGTCAGAGCTTGTAGAACCTTTCAGAAATTTCACTATACTCCTGTTGGCGCAATCTGCAAAGCAATGTATAAGCAGCAGCCGAATCTTCTTGTTTTTTTCGTCCATCTTCCTTAAAGGCAATGAAGTTTACTTTTGGAAGCTAATTTGTTAAGTGACGTTGCAAATAGAAAGGCTCTTTTTCAGGAGTTTATATGTCGCAATTTCCATCTCTTCTGAAAGCATTTCAGAAGGACCTTGGTCTATTGGATGAACAACTCAGGCAACTTCAAGCGTCTTGCTTCATTGAAGGAATTCCCTTGATGGATGCCTTCGAAGGAATCGGATTCACTGACGAAAGGCGCGTCCTTCATGTACTCTCAGACTACCTCCAGTTGCCTCTCCTGGAGCGTGAAGACTATCCCGAGAAACCCGTGCTTCTCGAGGGCGTATCCATGTTCTTTCTGAGAAAGCACGCGGTTCTGCCTATCCAGGTGGAGAGCGGTCGCGTGCGGGTTGTGGTGAACAACCCCCTGAACCTGCCGATTTTGAACATTCTGGGCAGCTACTTCGCGGGTATGGAGCTTAATCTGTGCCTTGGGCAACGAGAGGAAATCCGAACCGCTATTGACCGTCTTTACGGAACGGCAGCGCGCGAAGCCGAAGCTCTCTCGCGCGACGGGGATGGGGGCGCTATCAATGCGGACTCCTTCGAAGAGGACCTGGAACACCTCCGGGGGTTAGCCCAAGAGGCACCGATCGTGCGGTTGGTAAATGTTCTGATCTCACGGGCATTGGACATGCGCGCTTCGGACATCCACTTCGAACCCTTCGAACGGAACTTTCAAGTCCGATGCCGCGTCGACGGCGTACTCTATGACTTGGACCAACCTCCCAAAACCATGCAGGCGGCGATCATCAGCCGCTTGAAACTCATGGCTAATCTCAACATCGCCGAAAGGCGTCTCCCCCAGGACGGAAAAATCAAACTAAAATTCGGCAACCGCGAGGTTGATATCCGTGTCTCGTGCGTCCCGACCATATACGGAGAAAGCGTTGTCCTGAGGCTGCTCGCCATGGAAGCGGTGGACTACAGCCTGAACGGCCTGGGAATGGACCCCCAACACCTGACTTATATCGAAAACCTGATTGAGCGACCTTTCGGGATGATTTTGGTCACCGGGCCGACCGGATCCGGAAAAACCACCACCCTCTATGGCGTGCTCAGAAAATTGAACTCGATAACCAGAAAGATCATCACGGTTGAAGATCCCGTCGAGTACCAGATCAACGGGATCAATCAGGTGCAGGTGAAGCCGCAGATTGATCTGACCTTTGCCAATGCATTGCGATCCCTGGTGCGTCAGGACCCCGATGTGCTGCTGATCGGTGAAATTCGTGACAAGGAAACCGCTGATATTGCCATCGAGTCGGCCCTGACGGGTCATCTGGTGCTTTCCACCCTGCACACCAACGACGCTCCCGGGGCCATTACGCGACTCCGAGATATTGGCATCGAATCTTTTCTCATGGCCGACTCGCTTCTTGCCATTCTTGCGCAACGTCTGGTGCGGCTGTTATGCCCTCTCTGTAAGGAACCTTACGAGGCTCGCGAGGTTGACCAGATGCGCATCCGGGAAGTACTGCCCGACGTTCCTTCGTCACTCACCCTGTATCATAATAAGGGTTGTGAGAAGTGCGGTTACACCGGCTTCCGGGGTCGTCAGGCCATCTTTGAAGTGTTGCCGGTGAGCGAAGCCATTCGCTCCGCCATTGTCGCGGGAAAAGATGCGGGAACCATTTCCCAGATTGCCTTTCGTGAGACCTATCGCCCGTTGATCCATCATGGCTTTCGCAAAGCTGTTGATGGCCTTACCACCCTTTCAGAGGTGTTCAGGGTTACCAGTCTTTCCTTATCGGGATAATCCTTGGTGATTAGATTTCAATCAGAGGGTAGTGAATAACACCATGGGATACTTTCAATATCAGGCCCGCGATCCGCAGGGCGTGGTTCACAAGGGGGTTTTGGAAGCCTCATCCGAACCGGAAGCCGCACGCAAACTGAAATCCAACAGGCTTTATCCGGTCAAGATCAAGGCCGTCAAGAGTCACAAACCTCGACGCGTACCGGAAGACCACATCATCCGTTTCTTCTACGACCTGTCTGATCTGCTCTATGCGGGCTTGCCGGTGGATCGAGCGCTTGCGTTGATCAGCACGAACCAGACGCACAACGTTTTCCAGCGGGTAGTCCAGGACCTTCTCGGGGAAGTTCAGGGGGGCGCGGACCTTTCGGGGGCAATAGGCAAGTACCGAGACGTTTTTGGCGAGCTCTCCGATCACATGGTAAGGGCGGGAGAAGCGAGCGCCACCCTCCCTCCTATCACGAAACGGTTGGCCCAGTATCTCGAGCAACGGCGGGCGTTCCGGCAAAGTCTAATTTCCTCGATGATCTACCCGTGCATCCTGCTTGGCACCAGCGCTGTGTCGATGGTTATTCTGCTCGTGTACGTTATCCCCAAATTCGGCCAAATATTCCAAGATTTGAATCAGAAAGTGCCGTTCTTGACGCAGGTGATGCTCCAGGCTGGAGTCATCGTCAAGGAATACGGCTGGCTTTTTCCGATTCTTCTGGCCGTCGGCTTTTGGGGCGCACGCTATCTATACCGACAACCAAAAGCCAGGGGGGTCCTGGACCGTTTGCTGTTTCGCTTTCCCTTTACACGATATCTGATCCTCTACAGTGAACTCGCCCGCTTTTGTCGGACCCTCGGCACAATGATTCAGGCCGGAGTGCCTTTGCTGCGCGCCCTCAGTCTTGGACAGGAACTGCTCATCAACAGCGTCCTCAAAGAGGCGATCGCTCCGGTGCATCGCGAAATCAAAGCAGGTCATTCGATGAGCAATTTCTTCCGAACGCACCAACCGTTCCCCAGTCGCATGGGAACCATGCTTCGCATCGCCGAGGAGCAGGGCAACCTCGGTGAAGGTCTGCTGGGCCTGGGCGACCATTTTGAGGGAGAATTGCAGAGAAGAATTCAGAGACTGATGGTATTGTTGGAACCAGCAGTCATTATCGTGACCGCCCTGATGATAGGTACTATGGTTTTGAGCATGTTTACGGCCATTTTCGGCATCAACGAAATCAAATTCTAGAATGTTGAAACCGCAATTGGGATTCTAGCCAGGTGGTCTTTGATTAGAAGGAATCTTTGTGCGCAACTTGTATTATCGGAGTTCCAAGGGATTTACTCTCATCGAGCTCGTGGTAGTCTTGATCATTCTAGGTCTTACTGTTGGCCTCGTGCTGCCGCGAGTGGCTGCAAGCTGGAGGAAAATGGAAGATCACGAATTCTTGCAGGAATTCGTGCAAACGATCAAGCGTGCGCGCCTGCGTGCAATGAATTCAGGAGGAATCGTGGCCTTCCGGATTCGAGGGTCGGAGAGAGTGTATGATCTGGAGCTTCCTCCACGGAAACCAATACCTTCTAACGTGGACATCGATGCGAATTTTCTTGAAACGGATCCGGAAACCAAGGATAACCTCATTCTCTTTTTCCCTGATGGCAGCATGTCAGGGAGTGACCTGGAACTCACCTTTGATCGAGATCGCACCTTTCATATTGCCATCAATCCTCTTTTCGGTACGGTCCGCGTATTAAGAGTTGAATCACGATGAAGAAACCCTTTGAACGCGCATGTTACTCGACCGAAGGGGGCTTCACCCTCCTTGAGGTCATGGTCAGTTTGATTATAGGAGCCCTGATCCTTGGCGGTGTCATGGGACTGATCTCGGTCTCCCTGCAATATAGCCAGCGTTTGAAAGTGAAAAGTCAAATCCAACCGTTATTGGAATCTGTTGCCCAGGAAATTTTGGCAAACCCGGAAAAGGCGGTCACTGGTTCATTAGTCCTCGCCAGCGAACCTGGTGCTCCCCAAGTCAATGTTCTGTATGCCAAAGAAGAGCTCCCGGACCTTAAGGGAATGGCAGCCCACCCGGCAGAACTTTATCGGGTAATGCTGGAATGTCGCGGGCAGGTATTGGAATTCAGTCTCTACGTCACCCCCACAGACACGGGAAAAACAGATGAGTTGTCAGGTTGAAATGGTAATCCCGCTAAAAGGGAAATGGCATTTTACCCAATCCTCCGGCTTTACCCTCGTGGAACTGGTGCTGGCGACCATGATTTCTGCAATGGTTATTGGCATATTCGCAGCAGCGCTTTCGCTGTCGCTTCGCATATGGGAGCGCCAGCAAAACCGCGAACCCAGTGACATTCCGAGTCTCCTTGGGCTGCTCAAATGGCAGCTGGCCGAGTTTGAGCCGGTTTTGATCAACTATGACGGCAAACAGCATGCCATTTTTCGAGGAGACGAACAATCTCTGGCGTTCGCCACGCATTATTCCGTCAGGGCCATTTCGAAGGGGGTCCCGGTGATTGCCCGGTATGTTTTTGCACCAGGCGGAGCACTCTACTATGCCGAAATGCCGCTCGATCCCTATCATCCCGAACCCATCCAGCGATTCCTCCAGATGAACCCGGGAGATACTAAGTCCTGGCCACGCTTTTACTCGATTGAAGTGGGGGATTGTTCTTTTTCTTATGGCGGAGGAGAAGGGGGTGAGATGGCCTCGTCGGTCGACGATGAACTCGGTATACCCACTGCCGTATTGGCGAAATGTGCCGCTCTCGGAGACTCTGCCCAGTTCTCCGCCGCGATGTTCGTCAACTCTCCCTTTACCAAATTGATTGTGGACAGTAACGCAGCCAAGGCCGGTCTGAGAACACTCACACCCGGCAAGAGGAAGCAATTCTAAGAGAGAAGAACCTGAGAGGCGTAAGAGAGAGATGGGAGGCGGCAGGTGACTCATCATCCGAAGCCGAGGCCGCGCGAAGAAGGGGTCGTACTGATCGCGGTCCTCTGGATCTGTGCTCTGGTAATGTGGTTCACGCTCCAGATTGGAGCCATGACGCGAATGCAGGGGGAAGACCAGATCCATCTGTTTCGGCGGGCACAGGCCCAATATCTGGCCATTGGGGGCTGTTATGAAGCCTTGGCGCGGATGGGCCAACCACCCCCGACAGGTTTGGAGAGAGGGCCCGATCTGAGCTGGCAGCCCAATGGCGCACCACATCTGCTGAAGTACCAGACCGGGGAAGTGATGGTCAGCATTGAATCGGAGATGACCAAAATAAATGTCAACACCGCCAATCCGGAACAGATGAGAGAAGTTCTGATGGCGGCGGGAGTCGATGAGAACGCGGCAGAAGAACTGGCGGATGTCATCGCCGACTTTGTGGATCCGGATGATCTCAAGCGGCTGCATGGTAAGGAGGCTGCGGATTATAAGAGACTTGGTTTACCCTATGGCCCCTTTAACGGGCCCCTGATCTCCCTTGATCAGATGCTGCTCATCCCAGGAATCACCGAACAATTGTTCTACCGTTATATGGGGGGAGGCGGGAACGCGGAAGAAAGTGGGTCAGAAGCACCATACAACCCCATGCTTCCCCAGAAAGATTCTTTGTTTGAGATGTTGAGCGTTTATGGTACAAGTACAACTTTACCGAAACCTGAGCTTGACCAGGAGATCGAGAGAACAATAATCACCTGGCAGACTGGAGGAATCTATCGCATTTTTTCCACCGGCGTGGCTTACAATGGTCCCCCTGCGGTGACGATTTGTCTGATCGTTCGTTTTGCTCCTCAAACGCAGCATGGCTACGAGATCTTGTCCAGGAAAATGATGTAGCGAGAGCGGGATATCGAAAAGGATTACCGGATGCTGAGATTCTCCACGGAACATCGCCCCAGACAACTATTGGCTGTATATGTTGAGCAGCAACGGGTGGAGATCCTTCGTGCCCATCGCCAGTGGCGATCTTGGCAAATCGATTCCGTAGAACACTTTGAAGTGTCTGAAACTGAGCCGATCTATGACTATCTCCAGCGCCTCAACCTCCGACCGAGAAATAGGAAAGCGACCACCCTGGTCCTGTTCCTTCCCCTCACTTTCTATGCCTTCCATCGAGAACATTACCCAGCCGGGCTTCAAGACCAATTACAGGAGGCGCTCAATTTCGACTGGCAGGAGAACCTTTTTTTGGACCATGAGCGGACCTTGCACTTCTCCGGGCCAGCCGTTACTGTGAATCACAACTTGTCGGTTCCTATTTTTTCATTACAGCAAGATATTTTTGACAAATTTCATCAAGTCCTCGGCGCCGCAAATTTCCAGAATTTTCGCATAATCCCGACATCCCTGGCATATCAGGCCTTCCTTGCTTCCGGTCAGGCGCAAGGAGACGCACCTGAAGTGGAGATCTACGCGCGGTTGATCGATCCCTCACACTTTGAGCTGCATCGTTTTTATAAAGGCCAGTTTCTGGATTCCATGCTCGTTGGCAAGAATCCAGACAACCTGCGGGTTTTTCTTGAGCATTTGCGATTCTCCGAGAATGGTTTGGGCGACGGCCAGATTTCACCTATCCGCCTCATTTGTGCAGATGGTGAAGTGCTCAAAGCTGAAGCCTACCAACACCTGCACAAAGATGAAATCTCCTTTGAAATCGAGCCCCTTCAAGGTTCCCTGGTTTCGCAATGGGTGGCATATCTCCTGAAACAAGACCAAATCCAGACTTTTGACGCGCAATTGCTGCTGAAGCCCTGGAAAATCCCGAGAATTACCTGGCCGCTCCTTGCCTTGATAGGTTTTTACTCAATCTTTGCTGTCTACGAGATCCACACCCACAGTAAGTTTCAAGAAACGAGCCGTCGCCTGAAGAAGGAGATCGCCCTCCTCGAAACGCAGTGGAAACCCATCGAAGAGCTACAGTCCCGCATAGGTAAGTTCCAGGAAGATCAGAAGACCTTATCCGAATTCAACCTCGAAGGCTATCCATTGCTCGAAATCCTCAACCTCCTCACTCAAACAACCCCTGAAGACACGTGGCTGAATTATTTCTCGGTCAGAAAGGGCCAAATCATTCTCCGTGGAGATAGTAAATCAGCGATAAAGTTCCTTTCGGAACTTTCCAAGGTTGAAGGTTTCAGCGATGTACGCTTTGCCTCGCCGGTAACCCGAAGCCCCTCTTCGGAGGACGAACGGTTTAACGTGCAGTTTCAGGTTGATCAGGAAAAACTGAGAAAGACGATCGAGGCAATGGGCCTCAACAAAGGAGACGAGGGCATCGAGGCGAGCACTTCGGACCAAAATGCCACGGTTCCAACGGTTCCCAAGTTCAAGAAGTCCAACCAGCCCCCAAATGTCGAGGGAGGCGATGAGGAAGCCCCCGACGATGACGTGGAAGTCACTGAGTGAGCCACAGGAGGCAAGCAGGTTATGACTTATCCAAAACTCTCGCTGGCTGAGATTAAGAAGCAGCGATCTTCCTTGATCATGGCTCTGGCAGTTTTTCTGGCTGTTCTCACCGGCCATTTTCTATGGATTGCCCCGACGGCATCGGAAAATGAAGATTTGGAGCTGAAAGTTAAGCAACAGGGTGAACTCGTCCATAAATATCAGGAGAAATTGACTCAGGCCCAAAGCATCAAAGAGAATCTTGTAAAGCAGGAGAGCGAGTTGAAAGCGATGCAAAAGCGTCTCTTTCGAGGGAACGATCCCTATCAGCTTGCAGCATCGCTGGGAGACTTGCTTTCTCCAAAGGGTGAACAGAAAAAACTGCTCGACATTAAGACATACCAGGTACTGGCGAGTAAAGAGTATGGCCTCTACCAGGAGGTCCACCTTAGATTCAATTTTATGACTACCATTGAGGGACTTTATTACTTTCTGGAACGTCTCAGGAATTTTGAGACCGCGATTCTGGTCCAGGAAATCAATATCCAGAAGGTGCAACGTAAGTCCGGGCCGGACCTTGTCATTAACGTCATCCTTGCGGCGTTGATGGAGAAGGGAGAGAAAACCTAGGGACCGAAAATAACTTTTGAATGCCGTTTGCTTCGAATTCCAGACTTAATTCATACGAGCAATGCAGCAAAATCAGAACACGAAAGGGCTGTTTCATGAAAATACGCGAGGTGCTTCTATCACTTATGCTGGTGATTGTTGTGCAAGCTTGTGCTACCTCTTCCAACCAGGTCTCCGGCAAGCGCGATGCCGGGCTATCCCCTCCCCCCCGGCCTCCCCTCTCCTCCGACCAGACGGTAACGACAGAAAAGACGATAGACCTTTCAACGGGCTCGAAAACCTCGGCAGCAGCAGATGAGCCCACCAAGGGAGCCTCTCTGCCAAGCAAGATCGGAACGGCTCCATACGGTCTTATGGGGGCTCCTTCCCAAGGCAAGATCCCAGGACCGGTTTGGTCAGATAAAGAGCGGCAGAAGATTGTGCTCAACTTCGAAAAAGCTGACGTTGCTGAAGTCACCAATCAGATTTTCGGCGACTATCTCAAGCTGAACTATGTTTCGGACCCCACGCTGCAGGGACGAATCAGTGTTTATCTTGAAGGCGAATATACCAAAGACGAATTATACCAGATGGTCACTAAGATATATGAGGTTAACAATATTTCTATCGTCCCTCGTAACGGCATATATTATATCCAGCCCGTGCAAAGAAGTACGAGCAGCAGTCTGCCGGTTGCCGACGCCACTATCTTGCAGGACGACAAAACCGGAGCAAGACCGCTTGTCATCATTTATCGCATGCATTACATGGATGCCAATAAAGCGAACAACATAGTGAAATCGTTTCTCTCACCCGGTAGGCCGATTGCTACGGATACCCTTACGAATAGTGTTATTTTCGTTGAAAATTCTGACAATGCCCGAACCATTCTCGGCGTCTTGAAAGCCTTGGACATTAATGTATTTCGGGAATTGAGCATGGAGATCGTGCCCGTGCAGTCCATCACTCCCCAGGACGCCGCCCAGGGCATGGAAGCGTTGGTGGGAAAATTGGCCGTTTTCAAGGAGAGCTCCCTGAAAAATAATCTTGCCTTCATACCCTTGCCAAATTTTGGCGGAGTGCTCATCCTGGCGCAAGATCCTGAAGTGCTGCGCAATGCAAGATCGTGGCTAACGGCCCTGGATACTCAGGGGAAAGAAACCGGCGAACAAATTTATGTCTTCTTCGCTCAAAATAGTCTAGCTAGTGATATCGGTAATGTTCTCACCCAGGTGTATGGGCTTTCCGGGCCTTCTGGGGGGGGAATGGGACAAAGAATCGTGCAATCGACCGGGCAAGGAGGATTCGGGTCAAGCGGTCGCTCCGGGTTTGGTTCTTCCGGTTCTGGCTCTTCGGGGTTTGGTTCTTCCGGTTCCGGCTCTTCGGGGTTTGGTTCTTCTCGGTCCAGCTCTTCTGGATTTGGATCTTCCGGTTCGGGCTCTTCGGGGTTTGGTTCTTCCAGTCTCGGCTCTTCCCCTTATGGATCATCCGGCACCGGCTCTTCCGGTTTGGGATCCTCCAGCCAGGGTCTTGGGGGCTCATCCTCCGGTATGTCTTCCTTCGGTTCAAGCACTTCACAGCGAGGAGGTGGGACTACGAGCCGCTATGGAGGAGGGGCGGGAGGATCGCAACGACCGGCAATGTCCCTCACGGGTGAGGTCGTTATCATTCCCGACGAGGTCAATAATGCACTCGTGATCCGGGCAAACGCGGCAGATTATGCCAAGATAAAGAAAACTATCGAGACCCTGGATATCCTCCCCAGAGCGGTTCTCATTGATGTAGTCATAGCGGAGATCGCCCTGACTAATGACCTCAGGTATGGATTAGAATACTTCTTTAAGAACATTAACGCACAGGTCGCGGGGACTCCCGCATCCCTTGCGGGTATCTTTAATGGAAGTCTAGGAATCAGTAGTCTCGCTCAGAACTCGCTCCCGGGCTTGGCAACATCCGGACTGGGAATGCTATGGGCCACCGATAATCAAAAGATAGGGATTCTTCTGGAACTTCTTTCCGAATACACGGATGTGAATGTGCTCTCCACGCCTACTTTGCTCGCGGTCGATAACAAGCAAGCGTCGATCATGGTAGGAGGCCGCGAACCTGTTCCGACCGGCTCCTACTCGAGCGGGACCATTGGCGCAGGGGTCTTGGCCACCATCAACTATGAAGATACAGGGATCATTCTTAACCTGATACCCCATATCAATGCCGGCGGTCTGGTGCGGCTCGAAGTGGAACAGACCATTCGCAGGCTGGGAGCGGACAGAAACGTTGGCGGGACCACCGCTCCGTCATTCGATGAACGCAATGTGACCACGTCGCTCCTCGCTCAAGATGGGTCGACCGTGGTCATTGGAGGCATTATCCAGACGCTCACGACAGATGAACACGGAGGGATTCCGTACCTGAAGAATATGCCCATCCTGGGACCTCTTTTTACTTCCAGCAAGAGAAAATCCACGACCAAGACCGAACTGATTGTCGCGGTCACTCCCCATGTGGTGGAGCATCGGGAAAGTGAGGTTACCAGGGAATTTCTCGAACGACTCCGCGAGCTGAAAAGCAGGATCGAAAAATAGCAGTGGGGAGATTACTGATTACAACGCTTCCATGGGAAATTTGCCTCAAGTTGCTGCAGCACCAGGGCAAAATCATCAGCCAGAGGAGCCTTTAGCATAATCCGATCATGGGTTCTCGGGTGTCGGAAAGCAAGAATCTCAGCGTGCAACATTTGCCGGTCCACCTTCTCCATTAAGTCCCGCAAGTCCTGCGACTTCAGCGACTGGGCTTTGCGTTTTCCACCACCGTAAGTCGCATCGCCGATAACGGGATGCTGCAGGTGGCTGAAATGCACTCGAATCTGATGAGTGCGACCGGTTTCTATGGTCACGCGCAGCAGCGTGATCTCCTCCAATGCCTTTTCAACCCGCCAGTGAGTCACCGCCTCTCGCCCCTTCCCTTTTAGAACGGCGATCTTCTTGCGGTCTGCGGGGTGACGCCCGAGCACTGTTCGGATCTCCCCCGCAGACTGCGGGAAAATTCCGTAAACCAATGCCAGGTAATGCTTCTCTACCGTGTGCTCCTTGAACTGTTTGATCAGGTCCAGATAGGCTGCATCACTCTTCGCTACAACCATGGCCCCCGATGTATGCTGATCCAACCGATGCACGATCCCCGGCCTTAGGGGAGCACCCTGGGTCGCCAGGCGCGGGCAATGGGCCAGGAGTCCATGCACCAGCGTACCCTCCGCATGTCCGGCGCCGGGATGGACAACCATTCCCGGAGCTTTGTTGATCACTACGATGTCTTCATCTTCGTAGAGAATATCAAGGGTCATCGGTTGGGGGGTTAAGCGACCGGGATGCTCAGGGCTTGGGAGCCGGATAGCTATACGATCCCCTGAGCGGATTTCGTAACTGGGTTTCCCTGGCAGACCGTTGATTAAGACCTCGCCCTCTTTTATCAAGGTCTTGAGATGACTGCGGGAAGAGTCTTTCAGTTGATGGCTGAGGAAGACATCAAGTCGTTGGTATGCCTCTGAATCATTGACTACGATCACCATTTCAGGAGGGGGAACGACACCGCTTGCCAAGCATGAACACCCCTTTCCTCCAATCGCTCCTTCAACACCCTCAGCCATCACAATCACTTTAAGCATGGCACTGGCGCGGCAGGGAGAAATGAAGACGTCCAGGGTGTTACAAAAACCTCTCTCCTCACCGCATTCAGATGCTTTGCCGAATTGATTCCCCAGAATAGTCGTGCGCCGCTCAGATCATCTCCTTGCGCGAAACCGAAACCCGGTTTGCCGGGCATTCTGAACCGCGGCATTGATAAGATGAAGGACTTTGGGTCTTGTATAAATTTTCAGAAAAATAGTTTCAAAATCTGTGGGGCAGGCTTTCCAGCCTGCCCCACATGAGCAATTTTGTGAAAATTTATTATCAGAAAAACGATAGAAGCCTCAGCACGGAAAATACGAGACCGGCGCGACCACCGGGATCAATGCTGCTGACGCGGGTGTTCAAAATCCTTGAGTATGGTGAAAATCAAGCGACCAGCGGTCGTTTGCAGGATACTGGTAACGGCAACATCAACTTCCTTGCCCAACAATCTGGACGCGTTTTCCACAACCACCATGGTACCATCTTCGAGATAAGCTATTCCCTGCCCTTGCTCTTTACCTTCTTTCAGGATTTGCAGACGCAACACCTCGCCCGGCAGCACCACGGGTTTTAAGGCATTGGCAAGTTGGTTGATGTTTAGCACGCGAATACCCTGAACTTCTGCAACCTTCGCCAGATTGTAATCATTGGTCACGATCTTGGCGTTTACTTTGAGCGCCAGAGCCACCAACTTAGCGTCCACATCAGTCAGGTTGTCGAAATCCTGCCGATCAATTCGCACTTCCACCAACTTTTCCTGCTGGAGACGTTTGATGACATCCAGACCGCGTCGCCCGCGCACCTTGCGGGTCGGATCAGGACTGTCTGCAATGTGCTGGAGTTCCTGCAGGACAAACTCTGGGATCATCAGAATTCCGCCCAAAAAGCCAGTCTCAACGATATCCGCAACGCGGCCATCAATGATAACACTGGTGTCAAGAATCTTTGCCACCTGGTCACTGCGAGACGCTCCGCCCCGCACCAACCAGGGCCAGTTGTGTATTCGTATTTCCTCAACTTTAGTACTTCCCAAGATCATTCCAATGTAGCCAAGAATGCATGACAGGATGACATAAATAGTGACGCGGGTGGCATCATTTTCCAGACCTATGAAACCGTAACCGATGAGTTTTGCAACAGACAGTCCGATTACAAGACCGATGGTGCCACCAAAAAGCCCCTTGAGAGGCATCTGCTTAATGAGTTTTTCGACCGAAAGCGCCAGCAAGGCAGCGATAATCCCCACCAACGCACCAGCCCAGGGAGCCCATTCATACTGCGAAAACGCTCCTGTTTTTGCAGCAACAAAATAGCCTCCCACGCTGCAGATGATAAACAAAAGGACCCTTAAAACAAGCCAGGCCCACCTCAATCCGATCACCTCCTTTCCTTTGTCGAAAAACGTTGCTCTTCTTGGAAACCGCAAGGAATCAAACCAATACCGTTCACTCGCTCACGGCCTTCAGCATGGTTGCCCAAGCTGAATCATGCTCCGAAGAACCTCTTGCATCATTCGCTTAAGCAGAAATCTGTCGTGGAACAAAACATGACAGCCTGCTTGCTCGCAGGTTCTATATTTTGAGGTAGCCTCTCTATGTACGAAAGCTCCCGCGAAACGCTCCTCCGACGGCTAATCAGCATGCGCAAAGAGGTCACGCACTCTGGGAGTCGAAATCCGTCAAACAAAGCTTCCGAATCGATCATTTTAGGATTTCTCGAATTTCTTCATCGAGATCGTTTTCACTTACCTCACTCACGATGGAAAGCTCTTTTAAAAGGAGGCCTCTGGCTGTATCCAACATCTTTCTTTCACCAAAAGAGAGCTCTTTGTCCCCTTTGAGAACGGTCAAATCCCTCAGTACTTCCGCCAATTCATAGATTGAACCGGTTTTTATTTTATCCATGTAGCCCCGATAACGCCGATTCCAGGTGCCGCCATTTATTGAGATCTCCCGTGTTTTGAGGATCTCGTATACCCTGGGGATATCAGTAGAATCGATGAGTTCCCGCAATCCCACTGCGCCGGCATTGGGGATAGGAATCATGATCTTCATATCATTATCCAAGATCCGCACGATGTAAAAATCCTGTTTCTTCCCCGCTACATTTCTCGTCTCGATAGACTCGATCTTGCCAACCCCATGAGCGGGATAAACTGCTAAGTCACCAATTTTAAACATCATTTCCTCCCTGCTCGTGGATTTCTCGAAGGTTTTTCCCAGCCTGGAAAAAGCCTTTTTATTGTACCACTACTCGGAGGTCATTAAAAGACCCAAAAGAATATCCTGAAGACAAGGAGAAAAAGGCTCAACGACAGGAACACGAAAGAAAAGTCTATTTGGACAAAAGCTCGATCGGTTGGGCGTTTGCCCGCTAAGAGACACGCACGGGAGCTTCGATAATGACATCATTCCTGTTGAACAGGTTCATGGCCCTTACCAAGCCAGATTCTAGAACCATCTGAGCAGCTTCCGCGCCGCGCTTTATCATTTCCTCAAAAGCTCCTCCCTGCTCGGGGTAGGGCGGATGGAGCACGTATGCTTCCACCGTTTCCTCATGGAGCGGCCTGCCAATGCCCAGCTTCAGCCTGGCAAAATCCTGATCTCCCAGGTGTTCCATGATGGACGTGACCCCGCGGTGTCCGCCCGCACCACCCCTCTGGGCCAGACGAATGCGCCCAAGGGCAAGGTCAAGGTCATCATGGATGACGAGCATCTGTTTTGGCAAGATCTTGAAATACCGCAGCATCTGGCTTACAGCCTCACCACTGCGGTT
The DNA here is from genome assembly GCA_017881795.1 of Syntrophobacteraceae bacterium. Lineage (GTDB taxonomy): Bacteria > Desulfobacterota > Syntrophobacteria > Syntrophobacterales > Syntrophobacteraceae > JADGQM01. The sequence goes on along the minus strand of JADGQM010000026.1, from coordinate 9,250 downwards.
CATATAGGTGAGCGGTTTGAGAAGGAGTACCTTTTGTCGACTAATCAAGCAGGCGCCCCAGATGGCCGGAAATTTTCGCTCTTCTAACTTCACGGAAGAGGATAAAGCCAGTCGATCCAATACTCTGAAGCCCACATTGTGGCGGGTGACTTCGTATTGCTTTCCTGGATTCCCCAATCCAACAACGGCAATGATCTGGTCCACCCGCTCAACTTGCTGGCCCATCGTTCATCCACTCGCCGTGGGCTTCGCCATTTTCCATGACAACGTGGTCTAGGCCTGTTCCTCTTCCGAACTTTCCTCCGCCTTGGTCATCTCTTCGGGAACAGCAACAGCAACCACTGCAAAATTTCTGTCATCCACCAGTTCGAAGGGCACGAAATCGACCAGATCGGCAACGCGGATGGAGGAACCCAGATCCATGTTGCTGATATCGATGTGGATCCGTTCAGGAATTTCCCCCGGAAGACAACGCACCGCGAGGGTGCGGCGAATGAGGTCGAGAACCCCACCTTTCTTTTCCCCGATTGACTCGCCATCGAGTTCCACCGGCACCTCCACAACAATGGGCTGGTCCAGCGGCACTTCATAGAAATCAACGTGCACAAACCGACGGCGCACTGGATGGGTTTGAACTTCGCGAATCAAAGCTTGCCTGACTTGCCGCTCTTCACCATCCCCGATGACGAGACGAATCAGCTTGCTCTCTTCTCCCATTTCCCGCAGAAGTTTCAGCAGTCGTACTGCAGGCACCGAGAGTGGCACTGACGCCGTTTTCGGACCATAGAGAATAGCGGGCACGGCGTCCCCTCTGCGAAGACGTCGTGCCGCACCCTTGCCGGTCCTGGTTCTCAACTGAACATTCATTTCAACATCCATGGCAATTCGCCTCCCAAAAAATCTCGAGGTGGTCATTCACTCGCAAAAAGCGCACTGACCGATTCCTCATTGTGTACACACTGGATAACCTGGGCGAGCATCGGAGCGATACTCACGGTTCGGATCTTCTCAGAATGACGGGCTTGTTCGGAAAGTGGAACGGTGTCGGTAACCGTCACTGATCGTAAAGGAGAAGACTCCAGCCTTTCCAGAGCGGTCCCTGAAAAAATGCCATGTACGCAGTAGGCGTCAACAATGGCGGCTCCCGCCGCCGTCGCCCCTGCTCCGGCTCGAACCAGGGTATTGCCGGTATCCACCATATCATCGAGGATGATGACGCGGCGATTCTTAACGTCACCGACAATACGCGAATAGGGCAGATCACCCGTCCCCCGGTGATCCATGATTGCCAGATCCACCCCCAAACGTCGGGCAAATCTTCGAGCCCTCCCGACACCGGCAGCATCCGGAGCCACTACAATCTCATCTCCCCGCAAGGCCGTCTTCACATCATCGAGGAGGATCTCTGTCCCCGGAATATGATCCACCGGGATCTCGAAGAACCCTTCGATCTGGTCTGCATGGAGTTCGATCGCCAGAAGCCTGTTGGCGCCGGCGACGGTTACCAGATCAGCCACCATTTTGGCCGTTATGGGAACCCGTGGCTTCTCTTTTTCATCCTGGCGTCCGTATCCATAGTAGGGCGTTACGGCGTTGATCCGGCGTGCTGAAGCGCGCTTCAACGCATCGATCATTACCAGGAGTTCCATGAGGTTTTCGTTTACGGGAGGAAAGGTGGACTGAAGGACAAACACATCCTTTCCTCTCACACTGTCCTCGATCTCAACACGGACCTCACCGTCGCTAAAACGCCCCACCAACATCTTCCCCGGAGCTACTCTGCAATAATTGCATATTTCCCGGGCCAACTCCGCGTTGGAGTTGCCGGAAAATATCAAGAGCCTGTCTTTCATGGTCCGCTTGCTCTTACCCCTTTCCTGGCGGAAACTGGAAGTCTGCGGGCTTTCCTCGTGGCCCCAAAAAGATGGCTGGGGTGGGAGGATTCGAACCTCCGAATGCGGGTTCCAAAGACCCGTGCCTTACCGCTTGGCGACACCCCAAAGACCAAAATACTTATGCTGTTTTGAGAGCAGCGTTTCCACAAACTCGAGTAGCGGCCACCCAGCACTCTCCCCATCGGCGCTTTGCCAAGGCTTCAAGCCGTTCGGCCTGACTCATTTCGCGAAATACTCCGAAGACGGTCGGCCCACTCCCGCTCATCGCAGCCGCAATCGCCCCATTTTGGAGCAACCACGCCTTCATTTGATCCAGCAGTGGATATTCAGCCAGCGTGACCGTTTCGAGGTCGTTCTCAACGACCCCGTGAAGCTGCCAAGGGCCGCTCATAAAGGAATTGAGTTTAATGCGACTCTCCCCCCTTGTCAACTTCAAACTTTCATAAACCCAGCGCGTGGAGACGGCCAAGGGCGGCTTGATCAGGACCAGCGGATAGTCCGGGAGCCCATCCACCGGGTAAAGCTGCTCCCCGATTCCGGTGGCTAATGCCGGGCGTTGGTGAAGGAAAAATGGCACATCGGCTCCCAGCTTCTGACCCAAGAATTCGAGCTGGGGCATGGCAAGACAGCTTCGATGCAGCTTGTTCAGCGCCAGGAGCACTCCTGCCGCGTCCGCACTCCCCCCGCCAAGACCGGCTGCTACGGGAATCTTCTTGGTAATCCGGATGTGCACACCGATTCCGGATCCAACCGCGTTCAAAAAGACTTCGGCGGCTCGCCACGCGAGATTACTTGCGTCGGACGGGACCGCCAGGTCATCGCACTCGAGGCTGATTCCGCCGCCCTTATGAGATTTCAGCTCCAGGTGATCATGAATCCCGATTGGCAGCATGAGGCTGGATAATTCATGGTAGCCATCATCGCGTTTGCGGATTACCTCCAGCCAGAGATTGATCTTGGCAGGAACGCTGACCTTAAGGCCCAATCAGTTTGACCTCCCCTTGATGACCATCCGCTTGGACCAATTCACTTGGTGCTCTTCTGGACGTATCGCAAGCGTAAATCATAGAGCACTGACTTCAAGAGATTATCCTCGTCAGGATCGAGGTTGCCTTTGGTCTTTTCCTGCAGCATGCCAAGGGTATCGATGACGTGTTTTGCCAAGGGCAGGTGAACCCGGACCTGGTTCGTTTCAGGATCCGCGATTTCACCCAAATGCAGCAATGCTGAAGAACTGAGAGAAAAAATAAAAGTAGCCAGAGTCACCTCCGGCAGGGGAACGCTTCCTTTTTCTTGATCCTTTCGCCAAGCGTCCCCAGAACCGGCTTGAGTCTGCTCCTGCTCTGCGTTCGTCTGTTCCTGGGTTTGCTCCGTATCCGTCTCTCGCTCCGCATCATCCAGGGAAACCTTGCGGCGATCCTTTACCGTGAAGCCCTTTTCCTCCTTATCTTCCATACCTCTCTTTCCCCCTTTTGATTCAAAATTTGATCGCCTGGACGACATTCACGTTATCCAGAGAAAGCAGTTCCTGAATAACGTGTTGCGGCACAGGCATGTCCGTCCGCAGGAAAATGATGTTCTCACCTCGTTCCAGCACCTGGCCCACGTCCATCATGGAGATGTTGACATGGTGGCGCCCGAGGCAGGTTCCTATTGCCCCGATCGTTCCCGGGGTGTCAATGTTGTAGATGAGAAGGCTATTGCCCTCCATTGCCGCCTCGAGCCGGAAATCATTAATTCGCACCAGGCGCGGGTCCTTCTTCCCAAACATGGTTCCGGCCGCCAGGTTCGCGTCTTCAGCGGTTTTCACATGGACGCTGATAAGGTTTGTGAAATCTTCGGCCTCATCTCTCGATGATGCCGTCACTTTGATGTTTCTCTCTTTCACCACCACAGGCACATTAACGAAATTGACCATATCTCCGAGAATCGGGGTCAGCACTCCCTTGAGGATCGAATAGGTCAAAGGCTTCGTGTCTACCGTGGTGACTTCTCCGATGTAGACAACATTGACCTCCTGGATCGCGCCCCTGGTAAGTTGAGCCTGAAGAATGCCGAGTCTTTCCGCGAGAATGAGGTAAGGGCGCAAAACCGCCAAAGTCGCCCCATCGATTCTTGGCGCATTCACCGCATTACGAATGGTGCCTCGCTTCAGATACTCGGTCACCTGTTCGGCAACGGCAATGGCGACGTTTTCCTGAGCCTCGTCCGTTGAGGCTCCCAGATGGGGAGTAGCCACAACTTGATCCAGGCTCAAGAGAGGGTTATCCCTCGGCGGCTCCTGGGTAAAGACGTCAAGGGCGGCTCCCGCGACCACCCCCGACTGGATCGCATCATAAAGATCCTGTTCGTTGACGATCCCGCCACGCGCACAATTAATTACAAACACTCCCTTTCTCATTTTTTTGAAGGCATCGGCATTGAGCAGACTGCGGGTTTCTTTGGTCATGGGCGTATGAATGGTAATGTAATCAGATCGAGCAAAAAGCTCGTCAAGACTCACCCCTTTAATCCCCAGTTTTTCAACCACCTCGGGACTGATATAAGGATCATAGGCGATGACGTTCATCTTCAAGCCTTTCGCGCGATCGGCAACGATCCGCCCAATTCTGCCGATACCGATGATCCCCAGTACCTTGTGAGACACCTCGCGACCCCTAAATCGTGACTTCTCCCATTTTCCGGCTTTCACAGAACTGTCGGCCTGGGGGATATTACGGCTCAAGGCAAGCATCATGGCAATCACATGTTCCGCAGTAGTGATGACATTGCCTTCAGGCGTGTTCATCACCACAATTCCCCGGCGGCTGGCCGCATCGATGTTCACGTTATCGAGACCAATCCCCGCTCTGGCAACAACCTTCAGTTTATCGCCGGCATCAATGACCTCAGCAGTTACCTTTGTCGCACTGCGAATCACCAATGCATCATAGTCTTTGATAATCCGGCAGAGTTCCTCGTGGGCGAGTTTCGTCATCACATCCACCTGGAACTCATGGACACTCTTGAGCTTTTGAATCCCCGGCTCGGCCAGATCATCACTGATCAAAATCTTCATTTACTCCTCCTGAAGGCTCAGCAAGTCCAAAGATACCGTTACAATTACCTTTTCATCCCTTGCAAACCCCTTGCTTTCAAACGCTTTTCTGCCTCTCTCAGTCCCTGATCAATTTCTTCCATCTTTTGAGGTGAACCGATTATGAGCGCCTTGGCCTTCCGGTAATGGAAAATGGCCGCATCCCAATTATGCCGATGGAAATAGTAACGACCGAGATGAAAGTGAGCCAGACCCATTTGATTCATTTGCCCAAGAAGAATCCCCAGATTGTTGTCGATATCCGGATAGGCGGGAGCCCACTCCTCTATGCGCTGAAGATGCTGCAGGGCTTCTTCCTTCTGCCCCAACTCCTTCAAGACCAGGGCGAGCCGGTAGTGGACGACGGGAGCGGAAGAATCCAGAAGCAGCGCACTCTGCAAAACCCTCTGGGCCTCATTAAGTTTTCCCAGGTTGAGATAGGCACTCCCCAGGGTGCTCAGCACAAAAGGGCTCCCTGAGTCTTGCCGAGCGGCGTCCTGCAGATAAGGAAGAGCCTCCGCGCTCTTCCCCTGCCGCAGGTATAACCGTCCCAGACCGTATATAGCGGCAACATCTCCCTTGCGCGCTCCAGCCTGGAACCGGTCCTCGGCCGCGTGAGGATCAGAGTATTCCGCAACGAGGGAGGCTTGCATTATAGAGAAATCGCCCAGGATGTTGGAATTTGCTCCCTTTGTCTGGTACTCCGGTTTTCTGGCCAGGTCCTGAAGATATTGAATGCGCTCGTTCAACGCAGGATGGGTCAAAAGGTATGACGGAATGCTGGAATTGGCCATCCATTGGGCCTGATTCAGACGCTGCATGACGCTTGCCATATCTTTCGCGGGGTATCCCGCGGCACAAAGGTAGCGAAGCCCAAGCTGGTCCGCTTCCTCTTCGTTTTCACGGCTATATTTCAGTTGCGCCGTTTGGGCCCCGGCCATGGTTCCCATGGCCAACGCCTGAGAGCCCGCCCCGCCGCCTTTGGCCCCAACCAAAACCGCCGCGATCACCCCCGCGATGGTCGCGAGATTAAGCAGATGGCCTTCCTCCATACGCCGTTGATAATGATGGGCCTGGATGTGACCCAATTCGTGGCTTAGAATCCCGGCCAGTTCACCCTCACTGGTCATCATTTCAATGAGGCCGCGGTAGATAAAAATATAGCCGCCAGGGATGGCAAAGGCGTTGGGCACGGACTCGTTGATGACGAAAAATTGGTAATCGTAGGGCGTGTTTCCCAACTGTTTGACGACGCGGTTGCCAACCGCTTGGACATAGCTCACAACTTCACCATCCTCAACCAGCGGGATCCGCTCCTTGATCATATCGAGGGCCTCTTTGCCGATTTTTTTCTCATCACTGAGAGTGAGAGCAACCGTAGGGCCCGGGATAAAGAGGTTTACACCCACGAAAGAAACCATCAGCCAGATCAAGAAAATGAATCGGACGCATCTTCCGGAACGGTCAAACTCTTTCATAAAGTCCCCTCGTCCATATCCTGCCCCTGAACCGTTGTATTTCCGGACCAAATTAGCCGTTTCGCATCAGACCAGAGGCTTTCCAAGTCATAGAAATACCGCACCGGTTCGTAGAAGATATGAATAACCACATCACCGTAGTCCATGAGGATCCAATGCCCTTCAACGCGGCCTTCAATACCGAGAGGTTTGATTCCCAGATTGGCGAGAGTCCCTTCCAGATTATCCGCAAGGCCCTGAACCTGGCGACTGGATTTACCGCTGCAAATGAGAAAATAGTCCGTGAACGAGGTCAGTCCCGCCATATCCAGGAAGACAAGATCAAGGGCTTTATATTCGAATGCCTCGCGGGCGCAAAGCATAGCTTTGTCCCTCGCACTCATGAGTTGTTCTCGTTTTGTGTCCTCTCTAACCGCCATTTCCTTCACTCTGCCTGCAATCCCACACATCCTCCGGCCTGTACGGCTCGGTTTCTAAGAGCCCTTCGCCTCGATACAGTTGGTTTGCGTGAATATAGTGCATAACTTCGGGGATAACCAGATAGAGAACCGATTTTCCCTCTTTCACCAGTTGCCGGATGCGGGTCGAAGAAATATCCAGCCAGGTATTCTCCAGGTAATGGACAGGTAAAAGATGAGGATGCCTATAGCAGGCATCAGCGGCGCTATAGGTGTAAAGAGACGAGACTCGAGCCTTAAGGAACCCATCCATCTCGGATTCATTGTAGCCAGGGCGACGTAGTACGACCATCTGAGCCAATTCAAATAACTCTTTGAAATGCCACCACGTATCCATCTCAAGAAAGGCGTCCAGCCCTGCGATAAAAAAAAGCTCCACCGCGCCGGAACGCTCTTCAGACAGCTTTTGGAGCGTAACCACGGTGTATGACTTGCCTGGGAGCCGTCTCTCGATATCGGAAGTCTTAAAGCAAGCGTGCTGCTCCGTTGCAAGTCGTAACATCTGCCAGCGGTGCTCAAAGGGGAGGATTATTTTTCCTAGTTTATGCGGAGGAATGGCCGCTGGAACAAAAAGAAGAGTGTCAAGCTCCAATGCCTCAACTGCCTCTTCTGCCACTCTCAGATGTCCCAGGTGAATGGGATCGAAGGTTCCTCCCATAACTCCCACGCGTTGCGTCATATTCACACCTCATCATCCATGGCTGCATGATCAGCTGCGAAGCTGACCATTTCCCAGCGCAATGAATTTAGTGGTGGTCAGTTCTTCAACTCCCATTGGGCCAAAAGCGTGCAAACGCGAAGTTGAAATGCCGATCTCTGCACCCAAACCCAGTTGAAAACCATCATTGAAACGCGTCGAGGCATTGACCAGCACCAGCGACGATTGGACCTCATTGAGAAAACGATGCGCCCGATCAAAGTTCCGGGTGACAATAGCTTCAGTATGCTGCGATCCATAGGCCGTAATATGGGAAATGGCCTCTTCCATGTTATCCACCACTTTCACAGCAAGGATCAGATCAAGGTATTCGGCATACCAGTCTTCCTCCGTCGCCGCGAGGCAATCCGGGAGAATGGCCCGCGTTTTCTCACAGCCGCGCAGTTCCACCCCCTCGTGCCGGAAAGCTAACGCCATGGTTGGCAGGAAGGTCCCCGCAACGTCCTGGTGCACGAGCAGGGTCTCCATTGCGTTGCATGTCGCAGGCCGCTGGATTTTTGCATTGAGACAGATTTTCTCTGCCATCTCCAGGTCCGCCTCGGCGTCCACATAAACGTGGCAAACCCCTTTATAGTGTTTGAGAACCGGCATCCGGGCATGCTGGGTGACAAACCTGATAAGATCTTCGCCGCCGCGCGGAATCATGACATCGATATATTCTTCTAACTTGAGCAGGTCGAGGACGGCATCCCGATCAGTGGTTCCAACCAGTTGCACTGCCGTTGCGGGAAGCCCGCAGGCTTTGAGTGATTCCTGCAGAATCGAGGCCAGGCACTGGTTAGAGTTAAAGGCTTCGGAACCGCCCCGCAAGACCACAGCATTTCCAGCCTTGATACAGAGGGCAGCTGCATCGATGGTCACATTCGGTCGGGACTCATAGACAATACCGACCACTCCGAGCGGAATTCTCATCCGCCCTACTCTGAGTCCATTGGGGCGGGTCCACATACGAGTAATTTCGCCGACGGGATCGGGTAAGAGCACAATCTCATGGAGTCCCTCTATCATTTCGCCGAGCACCTTATCGCTCAAGCGAAGGCGGTCCACCTTGGGTGCAGGCAGCCCTTTGCGCAGAGCAGCTTCAATATCCTTCTCATTGGCCCGGGCAATTTGTTCTCGCTCTTTTTCGAGAGCGCCCGCAAGATGTTCGAGCGCTTGCTGCTTGCGAGGATTGCTTACTTTTGCCATCTGATGCGCTGCCGTGCGAGCTTCCCTGCCCATCTGCAGGATTTCTTCACGCATGGTCTTCCCCTTTCCTGAAGCTATTCCGAGATTTCGCCGGTTAGAACGAAATTATTCCTGTGGATCACTTCGTCCGAGTGCTTGTAGCCAATGAGATTTTCAATCTCCTCAGTGTGCCGCCCTTTGATCAGATCAACTTCCGCTGACTTGTAATTGCACAACCCCACGCCGACGACACCTCCTGCTTCATCCAGGCATCTCACCGGAGAGCCCACTCCGAAGGTCCCTCGCACCACGCGAATGCCGATGGGAAGGAGCGACTTCCCGCGCTTTTGCAGGGCCGTCACCGCGCCTTCATCGAGCACCAGCTCCCCAACAGGCTTGGGAAGGTTTGCCAGCCACAGTTTTTTACCATGATAAAGGCGTTTCCGGGGAAGGAAAAA
>JADGQM010000464.1 GCA_017881795.1 Syntrophobacteraceae bacterium | reverse complement strand
ACCAGGCAGAGCGAAAACCTCCGCCTTCGTTCCCTCAGCAACCAATGCTTCTCCTTCGATCTCGGCTTCCTCGGGAACACCCTCGTCACTTTCCACGAAAAGCCATGGAGCAGATTCCGCAGACGCTTCTTCCCCAATATCCTCAATATCCTGCTCTTGAGAGGGTTCGGGTTCAGCCTTTTGATTGTCGAAAAATGGCAATTCCTTCAGAAGGTCACCTTCAAAAAGGAAGTCCTCTTCGGATTCAATCTTGCTTTCAAAATTCCCCAAGCCGAGACCTGATCCTTCATCCAGGATTTCCGTGTCAAGCCCGAGCTCATCATCCTCCTCAAGGCCATCCCCGTGAGGCTCGATCACGTATTCCAGATCGATGATCTCCTCGTCAAAATCGTCCAGTTCGGCATCAAGTTCTTTTGAGGAATCAGCCGAGGGTTCCTCCCATCTAATGGGTCGCTTTGACTTTCGCATCATCCCTCACCTATTATTAGTTCGTCGCTTTTCTGCGACGGTGATGCTTTCGATTCTACCCTCTCCAAGAGAAAGGTAAACCCTGTTTTAACCGAGCCTCCACGAGTGACCGGTTCATAAGGAATTGATCACCGGCCATTTAACCATGAAAATGACGGCCGCCTGCAGCTTTGGCCATTTTCTGACCACTGATCTCTCGCCACTGATCACTGCTTTCATGAGAACAGCAGCGCTCCCGATACCACGCCCAAAAATCTTCTGTCAAGGTGCATATTCCCGTATCTGTCAGTTGGCAATGGACCGTCTGAAGCCTCAGGCGTCCCTCGCCTCCCTTTTCACATTGACCTTGACCATTCCTTTCCGATAGATTGTCATGGATGGAAAAGACCCTTTACAAGTACTTGATCGAAGAACAAATTGTTCCTCTGAGTGTGTGTTTCTTCGGGTTGAGCCTGATCCTTATTATGGGTCGGCTCCTCCAGCTCACTCGCTACCTGTTCACCTCTGCGGTGACCTTTGGCGACCTCCTGGAAATCATGGCTTTCGCCATGCCAAACCTTGTTCTGTACGCCCTCCCCATGGCTACGCTGGTGGGTGTCCTGCTGGCTTTTGTGCGGCTCAGCAGCGACAACGAACTGGTCGCTCTGCGCGCTGCAGGGGTCGGCTTCCACCAATTTTTGCCGGCGATTCTATCACTGCTGATGCTCACCACCCTGTTTTCTTCTTTTAATGCTCTCTTCCTGATGCCGTCAGCTAATCGAGCCTTCGAAATCAAGCTCAAATCCCTCGGGCGCAGCATCCTGCCGGTGCTCTTGAAAGAGGGCTCTTTTATTGACAACATACCAAAGGTGGTCTTCTTTTTCGGCGCCGTGGACCCCGCAAACCTCAAGATTGAAGGGATCTTTGTCCAGGACAACAGGCAGCCGGACATCCGGGCGGTCATTGTTGCAGATCATGCTCAGATCGCCTATGCCAGCGATGGAAGCCAACTCATTTTTAAGATATTTGACGGCATGATCACACGGGTTGCGGACGATCTTAAGAATGCTCAAGCCATTGCCTTTAAAAACTACGATCTTACCCTCTCCCTGGATGAACTTTTCGGAGAATCATCCGGGTTTAAGAAGGGAAGGAAGGAAATGAGCCTGATTGAGCTCGTGAAGATAATCCGAGAGGGGGGGCCAAGTTACGATCTAAGCTTTTCTCTGGAGTTACATCGCCGCCTGGCTCTTCCGTTCAGCTGCCTGCTGCTCGGCCTGGTGGGTGCGCCTCTGGGCGCCATGTTTCGCCAGAGCGGGAGGATGGCTGGGATCACCGTGGGGCTCGGGGTTTTTCTTGCTTACTACATCGTGCTCTCCGCTGGAAAAGGGCTGGGCGAGAACGGTCTCATTCCTCCTTCTCTTGCGGTCTGGCTTCCCAACCTGTTGACCGCAATGGTGGCCGTTTTCCTGTGGCTTAAGATTCAGCGGGAGATTCCCCTGGGGTTCGGGGCAATCTGGCGACGCTGGCAACCCATCCGGCAGCGGCTGACAGGTGCTGACCGCTCACCAAGACGGCGCAAAGCTTGATATGAAGATCATTCCTCGCTATATTCTTCGGCATTTTTTCCCGGTTTTCGGGTTGGCGCTATGCGCCATTGTTGGCCTTTACCTGATTATCGATTTCTTCGAAAAAGTGGACAACTTGCTGGAGAAGCACGTTGCAGCAGGTGACATCTTTGCTTTCTTCATCTTGAAAATCCCTTTCATTCTGACTCAGGGAATTCCGATGGCCACCCTTCTTGGGTCACTGCTTGCCCTGGGGATTCTCAAGCGAAATCGTGAACTGATTGCCCTCGAAACCGCAGGAATTAGGGCCGCTTATTATGTCAGACCAATTCTTTTCACGGCCATGGCGCTTTCCTTAGTCCATTTTCTTACGGATGAAACTTTGGCGCGCGCCATGAGCCAGAAGGCGCAACAGATCTGGCAACGGGAGGTTCTCAACCAGACCGCTTCACTTTCGTGGAGCCATGAGAATGTGTGGTACCACGGACAAGATGTGATCTATCAGATCCGCCTTTATAACAAGGGGGAAGAGACCCTGGAGAGGGCATCGCTTTTCTATCTGACTCCGCAGTTTAAGCTAACCGAGCGCCTGGATGCCAAGCGCATTCGCTGGAAGGACGATCGCTGGATCGCTGAAGAGGGCCTGATCCTGAGATTCAACGGCTCAAATATCGAACAGGAGCGGTTTTCCGAAAGAGAGCTCAACCTCGCGGAGACTCCCAATGATTTCGCGCGCCTGGAAACCATCCCCGAAGAACTGGGTTGGCTTGATCTCTACAGCTATGCGAAGAAGATCCGGGCCGAGGGGTACAACACCAAGCCCTATGAGGTGGAACTGCATATGCGCTTGGCTCTGCCCCTGACCACCTTTATTGTAGCCCTGCTGGGAGTCACCATTGCTCTCAGTCAGGGGCTTCACGGCGGCATTGCTGTGGGGGTTGGCATCGCTTTGCTT
>JADGQM010000152.1 GCA_017881795.1 Syntrophobacteraceae bacterium | reverse complement strand
TGAACTTAGCGCCCTGTGGGCGAACTTTAATCAAACAACTCACCACGAAGAGCACGAAGAACATGAAGAACACGAAGGAATGCTTTCACAATAATCTCTGTGCTCTTCTTCGTGATCTTCGTGTCCTTCGTGGTTAAAAAAAAATGCAAATTCCTATACGGTCAAGTTAACGCCTCTCAAGTGGGCTTTTTTTGACAGGATTGACAGGATTGACAGGATTAATGATTCGCTAAAGGATTTGATCTAACCGTGCTTGAGGTTCCTGCTATATTTGCCGGTTCGTTTGTGCTTGCTCTCTCGGGTGCTCTCGTCCCTGGCCCGCTATTCACTTTCACCATCACGGAATCAGCCCGGTGCGGCTTTAAGGCCGGACCTCTGCTTATTACCGGTCATGCGCTTCTGGAACTCCTCCTGGTCATCATCGTGATTCAAGGCCTGGGGGTGTATTTGAAAATGCCGATGGTGACCGGCATTATCGCCCTTCTTGGGGGATTGTTTCTCATTTATTTCGGTATCGATATGGTCCGCACGGCAGGCAAGATGTCGCTTGTAATGAAGGCTGAAGGGATCCCCGGGCAGGCTGCCCGCCATCCGATCCTCATGGGAATGATCACCAGTCTTGTCAATCCCTATTGGATTCTATGGTGGACGACGGTCGGCCTGGGTTATCTGGTGGCAGTCATGAAGTTCGGCTATGTGGGCGTCGCTATCTTCTTCCTGGGACATATTGCCGGTGATTATGCCTGGTACAGTTTGGTGTCTCTTGGCGTGAGCAAAGGGCGCGTGTTCTTGAAAGACAGCGGATATCGCCTTCTCATCAGGGTTTGTGGGGTTTTCCTTGTTACCTTCGGGGCGTGGTTTTTGTTTTCTGCAAAAACCCATCTCATGAATACATCCTTCTGAGAAGGTAGGATTAATGGCACTTGAGAAAGGGGAGAGAGCGCCTTCCATGGACGAGAAAATCCGGCAAGCCATTTTCCGGCAGGTCGAAAAGGAGCCTTTCGCGCAGAAGTTTGGTTTAAAGCTTGTGGCTCTCGGAGAAGGGTATTCACTGGTCGAAATGGTCGTCACTCAAGATATGGAAAACATGTTTGGGATCGCTCACGGCGGCGCCCTGTTTGCCCTCATTGACGAAGCTTTTGAAACGGCTTCTAACTCTCATGGCACCGTGGCTGTGGCCTTGAGCATGACGGTGAACTACATTGCTCCGCCGACAACGGGGAGCAAGCTCACAGCCGAGGCGAAAGAATTCAGCCGCACCCGCAAAACCGCAAATTATGACATTAGAGTTCATGACGAACAGGGGCAGTTGATTGCAGCGTGTCAAGCTCTCGTCTATCGCAAGGGCATTGCCCTTCCTTTTCTGGAAGAGACTCCCCCCTGAAGTTATTCTCGCTTTAAGGCGTCTGGAACAAGACTGGAGGCATGGAACCAGGTTCTATAACTTTTGAGAAAAAGGGGCGCGACCATGGAGCAAATGAATACAAAACAAATGGCGGAGTTCATCAGCAACAATGTTCGGCTCAAAACCTCACCTGTCGGCGTGAAGTTTCTAAAGGACCAGGCAGAATTTCCTGAAAAAACACGTCAGCCTTCGATCTTCCTGAAAAAAAGAGTGACCATTTGCCAGGCCGTCACCATGGCCCGGGTCCATGGTTGGACGGTCGGGTTGACGAAGGATGATCTGATTTGCATTCCCGCGATGCTGGTGTTTGGGTTCACTCCTGCTGCGGATCCTGGGGAAGCGCTCGGAAGACTGTTTTGTCAGGTGGATTTTGCGAAAGATGAAGAAGGGGCCAGAAAAGAAATTGAATCCATGAGCCGCTTCGCCAACGAAGAATACCAGGCGATGGTGCTGGCGCCGCTCCAGAAGGGGTTGTTCGAGCCTGATACGGTGGCCTTATACGGTAATCCCGCTCAGATCATGCGCCTTGTCCAGGCCCTGGTATATGAAAAACACCGGCGCATCCCCGGGAATTTTGGCGGAAAGGTCGAGTGCAGTGAGTACCTGATCGCTCCTTTCAAGAACCAGGCTCCCCGAATCACCATACCCGGCAATGGCGATCGCATCTTCTCCATGACCCAGGATGATGAGATGGTATTTTCGTTGCCGGGTCCGCTGCTGGCGGAGTTGGTGGAAGGCTTGAAGGAATCGGGAAAGATGCTGGGGGCTCGCTATCCGGTGACCTTTTACCAGAATTTTCAGCCGGAATTCCCCAAGCCATATAAAGAGCTGGCCACGGAACTGGGGATTTTTTAGGCAGTATCTGCTCCGAAAAATCACGGTGGGCAGGCCAGCTTCGAAGACCGACTCGGTTTTGGAAACCGAGTCGGTCTGGTCGCCGCTGAAAATGGTGCGACCGGGATGTCTGCTCTCTTGCCTTGACACCGGCGCACGCAGTGGCTACAAAAGGTTAACACAAACGATCCACCAGCATAATGAAAGGAGAATTCAGTGGTTTATATTTCTGAGGAAGCGGACAAGGTTTTGAAGGAGTATTTCGAGGGCAAGGAGATCACGCCAATTCGGATTTATCTCCACGTGGGCGGGTGATCCGGGCCGCAATTGGCCATGGTTCTGGATGAACCTAAAGACACGGATGAGGTTTTCAACATCAATGGGTTCACGATGTTGATGGATAAAGAGCTCATTGGACAAACCAAGGATGTTAACGTTGACTACGGCATGCAAGGGTGTGGCTCTGGTTTCAGATTGACGCCCGAAATACCGATAGCGGGTGGTGGCGGGGCTTCCTGCAGTTGCTAGGGGGGCCAGAGGAAAAGAAGGATTTGTCTTGATGGCTAAAGGAAGCGGGGAACGGCAATCGTTCCTCGCTTTTTTTTGCCTCATGATTTCTTGTCGGTCTTTTTTGTTGGTTCGGGAACGGGTTTTTGTTTGGAGCCGTTGGAGGATTTACTGAAAACCTGAACCGAAGTCGGTTTTTCCGCTTCTTTTTGCTTCTTTAAAGAGCCACCATTTTTGACTGCTGACGCTTCCTTTCCTGGAGAGCTTTTCTTTTTTACGGTATCGCGCTCGGTGGCTTCAGGTTTTTCTGCTGGTCCAGCTTTCTTGAGGGGCATGGTTTGCTTGACAAAAAGCAGCTTTTGCTTGCCGCCGCTGGTTCCTGAGTTCGGCTGTTTCAGCGCGGGGCCGGAGTCTTCGGCGCCTGTGGCTTTCTTTTCTACATGGATCTGCGTGGCTGATGATTTATTGTGGGTCTTCGAGCTTCCTTGAACTTTCCCTGAACCCTTGGCCGTTTTTGAATGCCGAAGGTGTGCGGCGCTTCCGTCCCCTGCAGCGGCGTGCGGGGCGGAAGCCAGCCGCGCAGCCTTTCCTCTCCCTGAACTTTCCCGTTTAGCCAGGATCTGTTCGACTGATGGGCTATCCCCCGAATCCGCAGCCATCTTTTGGAAGCCTGCTTCCAGGAGTTTTTCCGTTTCAACGGTCCGCACCCAGGGAGCGCGGGCTCCCATCACTACGGCGATCAGGCGCACATCGCCCCGCTTGGCGGTTGCTGCAAGATTGAATCCCGCGGCGCAGACGAACCCGGTCTTGATGCCATCGACCCCGGGGCAGACTCCGAGGAGGCGGTTGGCATTATGGTGAGTAGCCTTGCTATAGGTGTATGAAGTCATGGAATGAATATGAAGCGCTTCCGGATAGTGTTGAATATACGATGAGGAAAGCTTAGCCAAATCCCGTGCGGTCGTGACCTGACCCTGGGCGGGAAGCCCATTCGGAGTCTTGAACTCAGAATTAACCATGCCGAGCTGTTTTGCTTTAATGTTCATCTTCTCAACGAAATCTTCGACACTTCCCGACAAGTGTTCTGCCATAGCAACCGCGGCATCGTTCCCTGAGACCACTCCGATGCCTTTGATGAGCTCCTCTACCGGGACTTCTGTTCCTGCCCTGAGGCCCATCCTCGAACCTCCGGTGTTTGCCGCTCTCTGGCTGATCCTGACGAGGTCCCAAGGATGAATCTGGCCCTGCTTGATCGCGTCAAACGCCAGGTAGAGGGTCAGGATCTTAGTCACGGAAGCGGGGGGTATGAGCGTGTCCGCATCTTGCTCGTACAGAACTTGCCCGTCGGCGGCATCAATGAGAATGGCCGACCGGGTGCATATGTAAGAGGCTCGAGCGTCACCGGGTCCCCCGAGGAGGAAGACGGTGGCAAGCAACAAACACAGCGCGGTTAAACGCAATATTCCGAACATTTCAGTGACTCCTCCCCAACGCTCCTTGGCCTTGCGTTCCTGCCCAAGGTATCTTCTCGTAAGGCTCGGCGCCCGGCATCTTGTAACCCCGCCGATCACCAGCCAAAACGCTGTCAGCTATAAGTGAAGGCTGACCATTGGAAATGCTCCCCGGCCTCTGGTTTCCCGCCAGGCGCACCCTCAAAGTGTCGTTCTGCAACTCTATGTTCAGTCTTGCCTGGTTTGTCAATAAAAAACGCCCTGTTCGGAAAAACCGTGCCACGTTGCACACACCCCTTGCCGGGTGCTGAGTGTCAGTCGACGGGTGGAGATTTCGCTTTCCTGCGTGCTTTTGAGCCACTAAATCGAGTCGATGGCCACGATTCCAAGAGCCAAGAGCCAAGAGCCAACAGCTAACCGTTCCTGAGTGCAGTTAAATTTTGCAATGATATCCAAACATTTGCTATATAGGTTGCAAACAAGTCAGTGGGTGATTCATAATCGCATCGAACGCCACGGAGCGAAGGAAGTGATGAAATGATGGGTCGCATGTTGGATTTCCTATCCAAGGACATGGCTATGGATCTGGGTACCGCCAATACCTTGATCTATGTGCGCGGCAAAGGTGTGGTTCTCGATGAACCATCGATGGTGGCGATGGACAGAGAAACCAAGAAAGTGGTTGCCATCGGCAAAGAGGCCAGGGAGTACGCGGGTCGGCATGGCAAAAACATCATCAGTTCTCGCCCCCTCAGAGATGGCGTGATCAGCGATTTTGATGCGGCTTCATTTATGATTCGCTCGTTCCTGGGCAAAGTGTTTCGGCGCATGCCGCTGACGCGTCCGAAACTGGTGGTTGCGGTTCCGGCCGGGATCACTTCGGTCGAGAAGCGTGCCGTAATGGAGGCGTCGGAGATGGCCGGGGCGGGAAAAATCTACTTGATTGAAGAGCCCATGGCGGCTGCCATTGGCACCGGTTTGCCCATCGATATGGCCATGGGGCAGATGGTCGTGGATATTGGTGGAGGCACCACCGAGGTGGCGGTAATCTCGAAGTTTGCCGTGGCTTGTAGTGAATCGCTGCGGGTAGCCGGGGATGAGGCCAACGAGGCGATCTGTCGATTTATCAGGAGCGAACACGGGATTTTCATCAGTGAGATGATGGCTGAGATCATCAAGATCAAAATTGGTTCCGCGGTGCCTCTCAAGAAGACTCTGGAGCTCAAGCTTCGAGGCAAGGACCTTACCACGGGCATGCCCAAAGTTATCACCATCACCGATGAGGATGTCCGCAGGGCGATCAAAGAGCCGACCATGGCCATTGTCGAAGCGGTGCGACGGGTGCTGGAAAAGATGTCTCCGGATCTCGCTTCGGATGTGGCTGAAAATGGCATCTGGCTTGCCGGCGGCGGGGCCCTGCTAAAAGGGTTGAGATTGTTGCTCCACCAGATTACCGGTCTCGAAGTCAAAAAGTCTGAAGATCCGCTGCGAGCGGTCATCAGGGGCGCCGGAGCGGTCACCGAACATTTCGATTTCTATCGCACCGTTTTCCTCAACTGAAAACCAAGAGCACCGGGATTTGCTCCTCGAATAAGTTTTGTTCAGGGAGCCCGGAGAGTTTCTCCGGAGTTCGCCAGGACGTCATGTCGGTTCAGGATTTGATGTTACGGGTGGATTATCTTCCAGCCTGAGGAGTGAGTATGAGAGAAGCAGGATTCTACCGAATTATACCTCTGGCCTTAATGTGTCTGGTTTTGACCTGCTGTTCCGGGAGTAAAGATGCAGAGCAGGGGAAAGCGAGCAATAGGACCGCAACCGAACAGACAGTAGAGGCCATCAAAGACTACGGCAAAAAGCCCATGGACAAAGCTCGCGCCGCTCAGCAAACGGGCGAGGAGAGAACCAAGGCGATGGACGAAGCTGTAAAAGGGCAGTAAGCATCAAAACGTCCCCCGTAGACGGTTCGGTAGCCTTTCGGGCGAACTTTGATCAACAACTCACCACGGAGAACGCGAAGGACACGAAGGCATGTTTTCACAATAATTTCTGTGCTCTTCTTCGTGATCTTCGTGTTCTTCGTGGTTAAAAAAATGGAAATTCCTATACGATCAAGTCAGATCACGAGTGCAACCCGATCATTCCTTCTCAAGCCGTGACCCGGAGATAATCTGCTCGACACTCTGCAAAACCTTCTCGTCGAGGACGCCACGCTTGCGCAATGTGTCAACGGTAAAAAGGGCAAAAACCCCCTTTGCCCTGGCGCAAACTTCATTGTCCTTGTTGTATAGAAAGCCCTGCATCACCGCTTGGCGCTCATCGGGTACCTTCAACGGCATGCCCTCGATCCTGATGTCCTCATCGACATAGACAGGTCTTAGAAATTTGACCGTGATCGTTTTCGTCAAGGTCATCTTCTTCAACAGATGAATGGTGGTCCAGCCCATCACCTCATCGAGCATGGTCGTAATCACACCCCCGTGGACGATGTGATCCCAGCCGCTAAGATGTTTCGGCACCCTGAGCCATGAGCATACTTTATTGCCATCGGTAAAGAACTGCAACTGAAGGCCGGCCGAATTGTTCAGACCGCATCCAAAGCAGTTATTATTTTCCCTGTGGGGAAGTCGCCAATATCCTGCTCTATCCATCTATGTATCCCTTCGTTGATTCTTGCTTCTTGGACAGGGCCCTCCAACCGATCAGAGGAAACTCTGCCGATTCAACCACAGGTCGCGATTTGTTCAAATTCACGCGCTCGTGGCCGCTTTCATGTTGGCAAAGTGCTTGCCCCCTGAATGCAGGATTACATTTTCAATGAGTTGCTGCGCGGTAACTTCTCCGCCAACCATGGTGAGGTAACCGGCCCGGTCGAGTTCGGTATCATCCAAACGTTCCACGAAACCGGCGAAAGCTTCGCCGTGCTTTCGCAGGATATCCAGCACCTCTGCTTTGGCGCAGTCGGCATGCTCACGAGCGTGCTGATTGGCCATCTCGGTGATCTGCTCCCCCGTAAGCTCAGGTAGTCTTTCGCCATCGACGATCATCTTGACCAACCCGATAATGTCAAAGTGGCCCGCGCCAATATGCCGCGCTGTCACCCCCACCGACCATTCTTCCCAGGCACAAACCTTGCGCCAATCTTCTTCCGTGCAATTCTCGACAAATGAAATCACTTCACCGTTAAATACTCTGAGACGTTCTGCCAAATCTTTTGCTCGCACAGTCATGGTCGTCCTCCCTGAGAAACCTTGTTGCTTGCCTTCCCTTTACCCTGTTACTCTAGTGCTTCGATTGGGCAAGTACAAGATGTGCCCCTTTAGACTTGCGCTCTCAGGCATGCGGGCGGCTGACAATTCTGCCAACGGCCAGATGCAATGTCCTAACCCGATACCGGCATCCAGGAATGACTCTGGTTCGTCGCTTGACCAGGATATTGCGGTTTTCCCATGATCGACCTGGGAGGTTGTCTTGGTGCCCGGCAAGGACTGTGTGGCATTATGGATCTTATGAACAAACCGTGCCTTTCTGTCAACCGGGCCTCATCTCGCTCGACTGCAGTCTGGCACGGGCACAATCCGCCGTGCTCATCCCTTTACCCCATCCCAGGCTAGACCACATGCTCTTGTTCCAGACATAAATCCGCCGCAGCGTGAATGGGTGAAGGCTCTCAGGAGCATCTTCCGGAGTGTGGCTATAGCTTTTGTTTTCCTCGAACACGCTATCCTGCTTCCCGTTGAACTCGAATTCCTCCTGGAACCGATCCGCTGAAACTCCCGCCAACTTTGCGGCATCGACGTGTTTCTCCCAGGTCACAAAGGGAATTCCGTCACGCACCAGCGCAGAGAAGAAGGGCGCTCCGTGCCCCT
Organism: Syntrophobacteraceae bacterium; assembly: GCA_017881795.1. Lineage (GTDB taxonomy): Bacteria > Desulfobacterota > Syntrophobacteria > Syntrophobacterales > Syntrophobacteraceae > JADGQM01. The sequence continues at coordinate 1,769 of JADGQM010000152.1, read as the reverse complement.
CTCGATCAAACGCCATAATGGGGTGCTGCCCAATCTCCCCTGTCCATTTGCGCCCCAATGCCAAAATGTGGCGGCGCAAATCCCCCTTGCCCTCCTGAATCTCAAAATCCACCACCCGTCCACTGCTATCACTGGTCACCATGTTGGTCTGACCCGGCGCCGGCATACGTCTTTGTGTATTATAACCGGATCGCACCGATTCCTTGCCCGTGTACGGCAGCAAGTGACCATCCGTAAACCACAGCCACAGTCCCACCAGCCCGGCTCGCAGTTGCCCTCTAAAGTAATCCCACAGCAAGGTCCTCGAAATTCCCCGATGCGCCGCACCATAAAACCACTCCCAGATCTTCGATCGGCCCCGCAACTTCCCCAAACCCAACACCACTCCAGACTCCCCGTTACGGATGTTCTTCAGTTGCTCCACCGACCGGATATTGTGCGCTGCCATCAAGAGAAATACCATGAAGATCTTGTAACCCGACCCAAAAATATTGACCAGGGTGGGGGAATTTTCGACCGTCAAGGCGGGTGATATTTCCGCTGTCATTACGAGACATTTGAGGAGGTATTCCAGTGTTCAGAAAAGCCGAACGTAAGAAAGCAAAACTGAGACTCGCCATAGCCGGTCCATCCGGCTCCGGTAAGACCTACTCGGCCCTGCGCATCGCCACCGGTCTCGGCGGCCCCATCGCCCTGATCGACACCGAGCGTGGCTCCGGGGATCTCTATTCCGACGCCTTTGAGTATGACATCTCTCCCATCAATGATTCCTTTGCTCCCGAGGAATATATCAAGCGCATCAATGCCGCCGAGCAAACCGGCTACAATGTGCTCATCATTGACTCGCTCTCCCACGCCTGGGCCGGAGTAGGGGGCATCCTCGACATCAAGGACCATATCGCCAAATCAACCAGGACCCAAAACGACTTTGCCGCCTGGCGGGAGGCGACCCCCAAGCACAACGAACTGGTGGACACCATCCTCAAGAGCTGCCTCCACCTCATTGTTACCCTGCGCACAAAGACGGGCTATGAGATTGCACAGGACGACAGAGGCAAGACCAGGGTGCAGAAGCTCGGCCTGGCATTCGTCCAAAGGGAGGGCCTCGAGTATGAATTCACCGTGGTTCTTGACCTTTCCATTGACGGCCACACCGCCACCTCCACCAAGGACCGGACGCGCCTCTTTGACGGGAAATACTTTACGCCAACGGAGGAAACCGGCAGGCAATTGCTTTCCTGGCTCACAACCGGAGCAGATCCGCATGCTGCCGCTATCTCGGACGTGACCGGCATCCTTGGCTCACTCAATCTCCATGAACTGTCCGATGCATACTGGCTTTATGTCTCACGAAAATATGGAATCAGCTCTGTCACTGACCTCACTCAGCAACAGTTGCTCGAACAAAGCACCATTCTGCAGCAGTGCCATCGCAGCCCCGAACGGCTTGAGCAGTTCCGACAGCTTCTCAGCAACACGCCCCCTCAAACACAACGATGCTGCCATCGTTTGCATTGTCCGACAATCGCTAAGAATGAGTTGGGACCAATCCTGAATGGGCGCACGAGTAACGTGAGCGATCGTTTAACAAAGTGGTCCCGAGTGCACATATGAAAAGCAACTTTTGAGGAAACGATCAGGACTCCCAAGTCAACAGAGGAGAGCTGTGCTGACTTTCTAATAGACCTTCCGGACAATGAAGAAAAGTAGCTGCCGGGTAGGTCAGAGGGATTATGGCCTTTCCCCTCACGTAGGAATGGTGGGTGACG
>JADGQM010000151.1 GCA_017881795.1 Syntrophobacteraceae bacterium | reverse complement strand
GGTGGGCACAGCTTCATCGTGCCCACCGGAACGGGGTATAGATTGATGCCCACTTGCACTAGTCTGCTCAACCCGAACCGTCCTCCCGCCTTCTGCCCCGGTTGCTCCCATGAAAGGGGCCTGCACGCGCTGGATCGGGCATTCATGGAGGCGGGCCTGAACCCCCACGAAATAGTCATAGTGAGCGACATTGGCTGTTCCGGGCTGTTTGACACCTTCTTCATTACTCACGCCTTCCATGGTCTTCACGGACGAGCCCTAACCTATGCCGCCGGCATCAAGCTTGCCCGTCCTCAGCTCAAGGTGGTGGTGACCATGGGCGACGGCGGGGTCGGCATTGGGGGGGCCCATTTTTTGGCGGCCTGCCGCCGCAATCTGGACATCACCCTCCTGATCCTCAACAATTTCAATTTCGGCATGACCGGCGGCCAGTTCTCCTGCACCACACCCCCTGAGGCCTCGGTTGCCTCCGGTTTTCTCAATGCTCTCGAAAAACCCATGGACATTTGCGGTGTCGCCGCCGCGGCCGGTGCCCCTTTCGTGGCGCGCAGCTCGGTCTATCGGAAAGACTTGAGCCGCTTAATGGCGGATGCAATAGGCTTCGAGGGGTTCTCGGTGGTTGACCTGTGGGGCGTTTGCACCGGCCACTACGGCAGGCGAAATTCGCTAACCCCCCGCGACATTGATAAGAGCATTAGCGAACTGGCTCTTTTTGATGGTCCAGTAGCCGCGAACCTGCGCCCAGAATATGGCGGAACTTATCGGGAAACGAGTGGTGCGGCAGGAGTTGGCGGGACCGAGGACCAGGGGCTTGAAGCAAGTTTTGCACCCCCGGTCCATGAGCGCCGCGAAATCGTCCTGCTCGGCGCCGCCGGGGACCGCATCATCTCCGCCGGGGCGCTGCTGGCTCATGCGGCTATTCTCGGCGGGATGCAAGTGACCCAGAAAAACGATTACGACATCACCGTCATGCGCGGCCCGTCGGTTACCGAGCTCATCCTCTCTCCGGAACCGATCCTTTACACCGGGGTCGAACACCCCGACGTCATTGTAGCACTCGCGCCGGAAGGGGTTATGCGCAAGCGGGAGCTCTTCGCAAAAATGTCTCCTGAGGGCCGGGTAATTCTGGCGAAAGGAGTTGAAATCCCGGACACTGCCGCCCGTATTGTAGCAATCGATTTCAAGGCGCATGGCGTCAAGAGAACCGAGCGGGCCCTGGCGGCCCTTTCGGTGCTCGCTCGATCCCGGGATCCCATCACGATCGAGATGCTCGAAAGGGCGCTACGGCGTTCCCTCAGTGGCAAAGTGCTGGAGGCCAGCCTTGACCTTTTGCAACAAACAGCAACCATTCCCACCAGTTAGTACAGCACAGCAGAATAAAGTGTCCATTATCCCCGGTCGTCATTCCCGCATGCTCCCAGCGGGAATCCAGAAACAAAGCCTGGAAGCCCGCCTTCGCGGGCATGACGATGGGAATTCGGACACTCATTTATGCGGAGCTGTACTTGGTTGACAGGCAGTGGTGGTTATGCATTTTGTCTGCTCTCAGCTTGGGTGTTCGCATTTCGGCCAGGAATATGGCATATTTCAAAAACGAAGGGATATGCTGGAACAGAGGGCTAAACATGAAGTTCCTTGAAGGATTATCAGAGGACCTGAAGAAAAATCTTCTGGAGCAACTCAGGGTCCTATGGACGCATTCTTCGACCGCCATCGAGGGCAACGCCCTGACATTGGGAGAAACCGCGTTTGTTCTGAGCGAAGGACTGGCGATCAGAGGGAAGCCCCTCAAAGATCACCGTGATGTTGAAGGCCATGCCCGCGCGGTCGATTTATTATACGCCCTGCTGAAAAAAGACGAAATCACGGCACCTGATCTGTTTGACCTTCATAAACTGGTGATCGATGAGCAAATTCTTGATGTTTACAAGCCTATTGGCGGCTGGAAAAAGGAAAACAATGCCGTGAACATCACGGTCGGAGACAATCAGACCCTAGTCGAATTTTCAAATTACCGGGAAGTCCCCCAGCTCATGGAACGCTGGCTTCATCTGCTAAACGCCGAAATTCGCCCCCATAAAGAACCAAAGGAAGTGCTTCAGTCCTATGCACGACTTCACCTCTCGTTGGTCAGCATCCATCCATTCTGGGACGGCAATGGCCGGATCGCCCGCCTTGTTGCCAACCTTCCCTGCCTTAAGGCTGGCCACCCCCCGATCATCATCGATAAAGAACGGCGCTACGATTACCTTACGTCAATTGGCAAATACCAGTTGGCCAATGGCGTTCCTTCCGTCAATACGAAGATAATCCACGAAGATGCCTTGTTCAAAGGCTTTTACTCGCTTTGTGAGGAAAGCTGGGAAAAGAGCCTGTCCCTTGTCGAACAGGCTCACGTGCTGCAGCAAAAGAGGGATGGCAGCATATCCAAATCCACCACCTTTTCCCCTTGACCCGTCCCTCCCAAATCCGCATCTGCCGAGGCTGGTGAGGCCCATCACAAGGCTGGAGAGCTCGCTCGTTCCCAAGCTCCAGCTTGGGAACGCAGGCACGGAAGCTCCAGCTTCCCGTGCGTCTTGAGTATCAGGTGGTATCCACAAGTCCGACGAAGCTGGAGCTTCCAAGCAGGTCGGACAGGAGATTGACGACAGAATGAATAACCTACCGTTGTTATTCTGTCTCCTGTCTTCTGTCTCCTGTCTCCTCATCCAAGTCCCCTGGCATGCCGAATTCAGCTGCCCTTGACGGCAAACGCATCGTGCCCGGTGATGTCGCGCCCGATGCTCAGGGCGTGGATATCATGGGTGCCCTCGTAGGTGTAGACGGATTCGAGATTGAGCATGTGGCGGATGGCGTGGTAATCGAGGGTGATGCCGTTGGCGCCCAGGATGTCCCGTGCGGTGCGAGCTATTTTTAGCGCTTCGGCGACATTGTTCATCTTTGCCATAGAAACCTGCGTGTGCCGGGCACGCCCCGCATCTTTCAAGCGCCCGAGCTGGATCGAGAGCAACTGCGCTTTGGTGATTTCCGTGAGCATCTTCACCAGTTTGGCCTGCACCAGTTGAAAACTGGCGATAGGCGTCTCGAACTGAATGCGGCTCTTGGCGTATTCGAGAGCGGTTTCGTAGCAGGCCATGGCGGCCCCGACAGCCCCCCAGGCGATCCCGAAGCGCGCTTCGTTGAGGCACATCAGTCCGGATTTGATGCCGTCCGTGCCCGGCAGGAGGTTCTCCGCGGGGACCCGCACATCATCCAGAGCAAGCCCGGAAGTGACTGACGCGCGCAGCGAATACTTCCAGGCGATGGGAAAAGCTTGAAACCCAGGCGTGCCCTTTTCCACCAAAAACCCACGAATGCCGTCCTCGGTTTGGGCCCAAATCACCGCTACGTCAGCCAACTCGCCATTGGTGATCCACATCTTGCTGCCGTTAATAACGTAATCGCCGCCCTTGCGGACCGCTTTTGTGCGCATGTGCTGCGGATCCGAACCGGCGTCCGGTTCAGTCATCCCGAAGCATCCTATCTTCTCACCGCGAGCCAGGGCCGGCAGCCATCGCCCCTTCTGTTCCTCGGCGCCGAAGGTGTAAATGGGGTACATGACGAGGGAATTCTGCACCGAAACGAAAGAGCGTAGAGCACTGTCTCCGCGTTCCAGTTCCTGGCACACCAGACCGTAGACGACATTGCTCATTCCCGGGCAGTCGTATCCCTCAATTTTGACGCCCAAAAGCCCCAGTTCGGCCAATTGGGGAACGAGGTCGACATCAAAGTAGGCTTCATCGAAATAGGAGCCGATTTTCGGTATATATTCTTTTTCCACCCAGCGACGGATGGCATCGCGCACGTTCCGTTCTTCCACGCTCAGAAGATCATCAGTATGATAATAGTCAACGCCTTGGAATGGTTTCATCACAGTTACCTTTGCCTCGAAAGTCTTCTTGCTATCCCTCGAACTCAATCCCCAGCAGGCTGATGTCGTCCTGGGGCATGCCATAGTCACCAAACTCCAGAAAGGATGCCACCAGGCCATCCAGGAGCACGCCAATGGGTTCTCTCTTCAAGCCTTTCACCGATGCGTGGAGGCGGTCGGTTCCATAAAATTCCCCCAAAGAGTTCTCGTACTCTGTGATCCCATCAGAATAGAGAATGAGCTTATCCCCTCGGGTAAGTTCTTTGCGTTCTTCCTCAAAAGGCCCTAACCAACCACACCCGACGGCTGGTCCGCCTTCTTTCAGAAACTCCAGCCTTCCGTCCTCGTGCAGGAGTATAGCTGGAGGATGGCCGGCTCTGCTATATACAAGACGCCCTTGTCGAGTGTTCAAGATCATGTAAATCATCGTGAAGAACATGTCGAATCGTTCCATGGGAAATTCTGCGTCCAGAGCGTTTAAAACATGCTGGGGAGACATGATTTCACGACCGGCAGGCGCCGCTTCGGTTCTTTTCATCAAGTACCCGCTATGGGGTTGCAGTGCCTGGGAAACCGATACGGTCACGAGCGCTGAAGGCACTCCATGACCGCTCACATCAATAATGTAAAGTCCAACATGATCTTCATCCAAGGGCACAATGTTGAAAATATCTCCACCGATCAGTTCGCATGGAAGAAATTTCCATGCGACTTCCAGGTTGTCTATCGCGGACAGGTTTTTCGGTAAGAGAGACTTCTGGATTTCCGCTGCGGCTTCGAGGTTTTGATGCAGCCGCAGCTGTTTTTCCGTGAGCTCCTGGTTCAGTTGAAGGAGTTCTCTCTGGGCCTGGGAATATTTGAGGAGGAGCTCCTTGAGGAGCTGTTTCTTGAGCTCATCGTCTTTTTCTCGGGCTCGATACTCGATGAGCTCCTGGACTAATTCCGGGTCACACGGGTGTTGCCCCGATGAGGATAAGAGCCGTTTTCTGACCAAAGACTCGAAGGTCATGGTGAGATGCTACCTTGGTCCTGACGACGTGCGATCCAGGTCAAACTCAAACCGGTCTCCAATCAGACCATCAATCCCAACTCCACTCAGCGTAGACAGTCGCCGCCAGACCACCTCTATGTCTTTCGCCGACGAAATGACTCGGCCATGCTGCGGGGCAATCGTGGAGAAGGGGACTTTGGCGATTTGTTCGAGCGCATACCGCAGGGCCTTTTCCGATGGAAAAATCTGTTGGTGAAAGCGCAAAATATCGGGGAGGGGACAGTGAGGTTTGTCGTTGGGACATCGGTCGTAATCTTCACAGTCCAGGCATTCCGCTCCCAACTCCATGAACGGGTCCAATTCCACGCCATAGCTGCCGAAAAGATCACTCGTAAAGAGAACGCCGCTTTTTTCGTCAAAGGTTACATAACTTCCCACAGCGTGAGCATAAGGCGTCTTGACGAATTGCAGGGTGCGACCCGAGGAAAAGCTGAACTGGTAATCGAGCTCCTCGAGGGAGACCAGCGTGGAGGATATCGAGTAATGACGGATGAACATGTGATCAGACTTCGAAGCGATGATCTTCAAATCAGCGCGTTCGATGATATCCTCGAAGTGAGGGACGCTGCCACAGAGATCAGGGTCATAATGCTGGTAGATGAGAGCCATAATTGACGATGGAAGAATACCCGTGGAGAGTATCTTCATCATCACCGAGGGAAAGTCCGGACGACTCCCGCCATCAATAACAACCGCCTCATCGCCGTCGATAATGAGGTAGGGATTGCATTGCATCGCCGCTTTAACATCGGCATAACCAACCCAGTAAATGTTATCAGCGAATTCGACCGCACGGAGGAAGTTATGAACGTCTGCTTGCGACATGAGAGATTACTCTTGTCCACGAAATGAGATGGATTTCCATGCCGGGGCAACGGCCATGAAGCACAATACCGAACCACCCGGCAGGTGCTGCCACGTTCTGATCACTCGCCATCAGCCTCCCACCAACCGCCATTTCTTATGAACTGATTCCTCGAACCTCCCACCAGAGCCCTTGGGACCATTCCTGCAAATGAGCGCAGTGCATCCTCATTCAGGCTAACCATCCGTCGAAAAAAAGTAAAGCGATTAAGGTTCGCCGGTTCCCTAACCAGGATGAGTCAAGGAAACCACTATCACTCGTTTGCCAAACCCAGACGGATGCCAAAAGTGAAATCTGCAAGCTTTGGGGGGTCCTCTCCCTGATGCCCCGATCTCATCGAAAGTGCAGGCAGATGATAAGGCATGTGAATAGGACATTAGATGAGGCGCCGTCAAGGGTGAAGTGAGATTTATATTTCTCGCGAAGTCTACGGGGAGATCGTAGTCCAAGGGGTTGGCCAACCTGGAGCTGGTGACAGAAGGCTTCGGAGCACAGGCGGTCCCAACCTCTTCTGCCGGTCAGAAGAGGGCACGATCCAGTGATCGGTACTGGATGGCCTCCAGGAGATGGCGGGGAGGGATGTTTTCCTGGTGTTCGAGGTCGGCAATGGTGCGAGCCACCTTGAGGAGGCGGTGATAGGCGCGGGCACTCAGTCCCAGGTGGCGCACTGCTTCGCCAAGAAGGCTTTCCCCGGCGCCATCGAGTTTGCATTACTTCTTGATGTGTTTGGGCCTCATGAGGGCGATGGAATAAATGCCTTCATCCGCGTAGCGCTCGACCTGACGGTTTCTCGCGGCGATCACGCGCTCACGGATTGCTGCTGAGGGCTCAACGGGCTGGATGGAGCGCAGATCCTCATAGCGCAGCGCCGGCACTTCGATGTGAAGATCGATGCGGTCCAAGATAGGTCCCGAGATGCGGCCCCGGTAGCGCTGCATCTGGTGCGTGCCGCAATCACTTTGCTATCATTCGCGGATATTTATGCTCATAAATCCGCTCTTCAAAGGATGACGTGCGAAAGATACGTTTTCTCGGTTGGTTTCTTTTGCCACTCAATATCATTGGCCTCTGGTTTTGTGTTTATTCGCTGCAGGCTGAAATTAATATTTTATATTTATTGGGAACGGGATTTTTTGTTGCTCAATTCATCTATGTTGTAAAAACGCTTAAGGTCTTGGAGCAATTTGAAATCTCCAAGAGAAAGCTGGAATCTGCTGTCAGGAACGCAGGTCTAACTATGGCTAAACTCTTTAAGGAAAAAAAGTGAGGGAAATTCTTAAGGTATGAATCCTGAAGTGAGGTTTCTGTTGTTGGTAGATATATTCAATTTTGGCAAAGTGCGGATAGTGGCACGTTACCTTCACTCTTTGCAGTCCCAAGGTACCCCCAACTATGGTATCGCTCCACGTTACAGCGTTATAAATTTGACAATTTGAACGGCTAAATTCCGCTTGGCAGAATTTGCAGCCTTGCTACCATTTGAGCTGTAGTTTATCCCTCGTTCACAAAAAACCTCGCAAACAACCTCAAGATCTTGTGCCAAATCTCTCTTGACACACAATTTCCCTTTTCGTATATTCAACCCACCCAAAAGCGGGTTGTTATCAATTATCAATCAATTGTTTGAGTGCCAGGCGGTCTAAGGGTGTCTGAGCTACTCCCATAGACGAGTCCTTCAAGCTTTCTCCGCAAGAGATCACGTGGTTTCAAAACGCTCGAAACTGGGAGGAATTGACGATGACGGATGCTCATGGACAGGTCCTGACGGTTCGAGGACCTGTGCCCCCAGCGGCGCTTGGGGCAGTCATGATGCACGAGCACATGCACATCGACATGTACCGCTGGCAGACCGACGAGTTCATCACGAAGGAAGAACCGGCCACGCCGGAACGTCGCGCCTATCTGCTGCGCGAGGCGGTCCCGCGTTTGCGGCAACTCCACGGGTTCGGCGGCCACGCGTACGTGGAAGCAACGCCCGAGCCTTGGCGCGCCTGGCCCACGCTCTATCGCGAATTGACTGACGAGACGGACATCCATATCATCCTCTGTTGCGGCTTCTATCGCGAGGTGGAGATCGGCACCTACTGGGTGAAGCGGCCCGAGGACCGCATATGGCCCTACGTGGCGGAGGCGTCGATCGAGGAACTGACCGACCACCTAGTGGGACAGATTACCCAGGGTATCCACGGCACGGCAGTCCGGGCAGGCGCCATTAAGCTCGGATGCAGCCAGCCGCCGATGACGGAACTCGAACTCAAGACCTTTCGTGCCGGGGCGCGTGCGCAGAAGAAGACCGGGGTGCACATCACGACCCACTGCAACCGTCTGGGCGCGGAAACCAGTCAACTTACGATTCTTGACGAAGAGGGAGTGGACCTGAACCGCGTCGTCATCGGGCATACAGGCGCTCATATCGCTCTCCCCGACTACCGCAAGACGATCCTGGAGTGGATGAAACGCGGTGCGAATTTTCTGTCGACGAATCTTGAAATTGCCTATCTCCGGAACCGACAGGAAACCTCGCGCCCTGTGGTGAAGTGGATGAAGCGCGGCGCAAGCTTCCTTCCGCGAAAGATGGGGATTTACCATGGCCGGCAAGAGAAGAAATGGTCCCCGCTGGTAGAGGGTATCCACGAGATCTTTGCAGCCGGCCAAGGCGACAAGTTGGTCCTGGGACTGGACTCGGGGTACACCTCCGAGAGCCAGAATTTCGGCCCGATGCCGTACATGCCGCCGCACCCGTTTACGTTTTTGTTCACCGACATCCTTCCGGCCTTCCGCGCGATGGGCTTGGAGCCGGGAGAGGAAAAGGCAATGCTGGAGACCAATCCGCAGCGCATCTTGCCAGTGCAGTGATGTTTCCCGGTGGGCCGAGGGAAGCGCCACTGCGAACCTGAATCCGGCGTAAAAGCCGGGAACGAGACGGCCTGGGAATGGGGGAATCGGGGTCAGAAATAGCCCTGTTATTCACGGTAGATCTTTTCTCCTTTCTATATCAAGGTTTAACATGGGCGCAGGAGTTTTTTGTCATTCGCAAGTAATCGAGAACTGATCGGACATTGCGTGTGAGTTGCCGCATTTTCTGCGCAACACTGGCTACGCCTTTAGACTTGATCAGCCCAATGGCAAATCTTCGGAGGCGTGTTATGTTTTCCGGACCATAACCGGTGCGTATCCGGTGTTGTCCTGCAAATTAATCTGACCGCTGCTGTCTGATTAATCTGGACTGAAGATTGTAGGTTGGCCTTTATACTGACCTTCGAAGGTAGTGTCCGTTGAGGTTGTGGGTGATGATCCCTGAGAAGGCACGGTTGAAGCAGAGAACCTGCTAGTGTTTGGTGTCATTTCGATGATTTCCTTGGCCCTCCTGATCGTTCTCTCGAGGTAAAGGTTTCGTTTTCTTTCACCCTGATGATTTTCCCAGCAAGTTCTTTCCGGAAGAAACAGAGGGGTCACACCTACACTCTTGACACAACACAACATTCGCGAAGGCCGGCAATCCTGGCGACAGGTCCCCCTCTAATTTCAGGAGGAGGGCGTCGATGCCGAGCAGGCTGCAGGTGTAGGTTTTTGCGATCATTGATAAAACCGACTCACTCGGCTGTTTTCTCAACCGCCTCTTTTCGCTATTGTGATAAGTAAAAACATTGTGATATTATCTTTTATCAAGCCTGAGTCCATGGTCAATGGGCCCGACGAAACGGGAGACCACAGCGCTCAAGGCGTGATGCACAGGGACAAAACACGGTTTCTTGTGCTTCCGTTTTCACTCCGCTGGCTGGACCTTTGCAGAGTTCTGCGGGCTAGCCTTTTAGTAAGGATCCTGAAAACTAACTTTTACCGTGAAGGGGGGTGAGCTGCAGGGCAGTGTCTGCGTGCATTACTGTGCAAGGTGATCGGTAGACGTGGATTGAGACTTGTCACCATTTGGCTGAACAAGAGTTAAATGAAGAGGAGGTGGGTATGAGAACTATTTCTATCGTATTAAGCATTGCGCTGATGTTGGTTTTAG
>JADGQM010000150.1 GCA_017881795.1 Syntrophobacteraceae bacterium | reverse complement strand
TGTGAGCTTGTGCTTGATGCCCGGCTCTTTGAAGACGCGGTCAATGACGTCTTTCGTATTCATGATTGCGATCATGTTTGCTCCCAAGCGCTTTGGAACCACTTTTCATATCTCAGTTTCGCGTGCGACCAGGAGGAACTCTCGGTAGAGCGAATCATAGAGATGAGCTGAATGGCCAGCCTCAGGCATGATTTGCTCAAGAAAGGTTTCGACCACTAATTCTCCTCTTGTCCAAAATAGGCTTCGAGAAGGTCGTGCCCCTTATCACCCATCTCGCGAAGCAGATCCTTGATCCGTTGCAACGCCAATGGCGACGGCCGGGCGCGCCCGTTCTCCCACCGATTGATGGTCGGGAAGGTGACGCCGAGCCTGGCTGCGAATTTTTCCTGGGTGAGCCCCGTACGTTCCCGAAGCTCACGAACCATGCGAGGCATGTCGGGCTGGGCAAACGACATATCGCTCCTTTGAGATCCTGATGCGGTTCTGATCGAATCACACTTCATGTCATACAACTTGTCAGATGATTTATCATACGATAAACGGGAGCAATGTAAAGAGGATTTCAAACTGGGTAGTGGGTCATTTTGAATCCGCGAATCTTTTTCGTGACCCTCCAGACAATTTTGGGGATGTGTGGCATATTATTAGCGGAAACATTTTGAAGATCACCGTTTCCAGTACGGATTGATTGAATTGTAAAATAATTTACAAGGACTAGTAGAAAAATGTTAATGTGAAATGTCCTCTTTGCCGATAGGGAAGAAAGAATCATTCCACAGCATATGGAGGAACTAAAAATGGTTGACGAAAAGCCTGACGCACTAGCGTTGGAATACAAGCGAGATTACGGGATCGCCAGAAGAAATATTGACGTCGCGGATGTCATGAACAATCCCAACGCTTTTGGCGTAACTCGCGTCCTTGGTCCTGGCTTCTCTGAAAAGATCGCTGATCTTCCCTTCGTCAAGATTTGTACGATCTCTAATGACAGAACCGATTCTGATCTGATCCTGCATAATGGCATCTAATCTCTCTCTTAAGAATTTCTCTTCTAATCTGATTCCTTGTTTCAGATCGAAACCGACACCATGAAACATAAAGGTGCTGTGCGCACAAGCGTATCGCTCTTCACCGGCGAGGAAAATCGCATTCCCAATAGAGTCCACATTGCCAACATTATGCGTTATCAGCTTAAACGGGAATGCTCTGAGCACATTGTATAGATTCATTCCGTGCATCACAGAGCCGCCAGGAGTGGAAAGCATTAAATAGACCTCTTTGACTCCTTTATTTGCCTGTTCTCCCATAACGGCAATTAGAGTTTCTGTTGACTGAGGTGCAATGTCGGCTGAAAAAGATACGTAAACAGGCATTTTCTCTCCCATTTTCTGTGTGGTAGATAAAATCTACAACCATATTAAGCAATTACAATAGAACTATTTCGCCAATCTAGCAATCTCTTCTATCGACCATACATGATCCGAAATGCCAGCTTCCATTGCAGGTGTACCCGCAAAGTCTGATGAATCCTGGCGAAATTGTAGTATATGAAATGCAGCGATACGGCATGAGCGAGGTTTTCAACCTTCTTTGAGAAGCCGTTGGTAAGCCTGGTGAAGTGCCTCATCCCCATTCTCATAGTCAAGTTGCTGCGTTCCACATAGCTGGTTGAGATGTGGTCGGGGTCTGGATCTCCCATGATGACTTCTTTCTTGCTTCCCACATATTCAGATGGACTGTACCGCTTTTCAGAATCCGGACTCTCCCCATAGACTTTAACCAGCATCCCGTAATCAATGTTGATCACGAAGGCACCCTCAACTGCATTCAGGTAGACCTTATGGCCGTCGGTGGTGAGTTGGACCTGGTGCTTCAACCTTGATGCCAGATCATTGATAAACATTGCGGCCCAGTAGGCGTCTCTCCTGCCCACCATCCACGACACCGTCAATTTTGTCTGAGCCTCAATTGCTGTCCAGGTGTAAACATCGCCAAAACCAAACTGACCCCTCTTGGATGGTGGAACCTTCTTCTCTTTTGAGTGAACGAAAGCCCAAATCTCATCGCACTGAATGCGCTTGCACGTTAGGTTTCGCAAATTTTTATCGTGGTAGTCCATACAAGCAGACCCAACATCAACCAGCAGTTTGATCACCGTGTTTTTGACCACATCACATATTCGGGCCGTTGCTCGGATCGAGTTACCTTCTACAAGGCATTTTAGAATCTGAGTACGCTTTTCAATACTGAGCCTGTTCATTGGACTACGACCCCTCATTTTTTTATTGACAAATCAGTATCTTCGCTTATAAAGAAAGCGAAAAGGGGAAATTGGTGGACCACGGCACTTAGGTTGTTGGACCCGAGTCATTGTTCACTTCTCCTTAGTTTTGAAAATCCCTACTTGGTGGCACAAGTAGGGATTTTCTATTCAATCAGTTCAAAAGAGCCGTCCTCCAATTTACAAAAAATATCAGGCTTGTTGAGCATAGAAGTCCTAATGACTTCAGTGCCATTATTCTCACTCAGCGACCATCCTCTCGCATAAAATTCTTTGGTAATCTCAGGCACCTTCATTGGTCTATCAAAGTCCTTTATTAGATCCCTCGTTCTCTCCCAAACCGTTTTGTGCTCGGGGTCAAAACGTCGCCTTATCAATCTGGGTCGCTCTGTCATTGGCGGTTCGATCGCGGACTGGCCCGGAGATTCAATGATTCCAGTAAGAATTTTCCCCTTTTCTATAAAGGTCTCGATGTCGCCAATACGTTGCTTAATTTTCTCAAACTCCTTTAATTTTGCTTGGAGTTGGTCCAGTTCTTCTTGGGCAAGCTGGATTGCATTCCTCATAGCCATTCCATACGCTTCATTTTCCATAAGCACTCCTCCTCACATGGGATGTGGAACCAGATTATATGGGCAACCAATAAAAAGTCAAGTCTCAATGTTCAAATGTTTGGAAAAAGTTTGATTGGGGGAGCTGGGGAGCGGTGTTTATTTGCCCCACCTAGCTTTGGCGGCTTTTCTGGCGATCTCTTTTCGTTCTTCCGGAGTAAGCTTTTCGGCGCGAGCGGGACCACCCTTCTTTCCACCCAAACGGCCAAGCTCGACGGCGGCTTGATTCTTGACAGGTTGTTTTGGTTCCTCTGGCTTGCTCTCATTTGTGGCTTGATCCACAATGAAGGCCGCCATCTGATTCAGATCTTTTGGAGTTTTTGATTTTTTCATAGTGCTCGAAGCGTAGAATAACCGCTCAAGCATTTCAACGGCGACGAATTTCAAAATGACCCACTACCTTCACACTGAGCTGGCAAGACGCCCGATGGATGAAGTGCTTTGATTAGCAGCGCATCGAGCTTGCAAAGAGGCAAAATTATGTTTAGCCTTTCTAACGTTCTTTCAGGCAAGCTTGAGCGGGCCACTTCTCAGGACCTCTAAGACAAGGATATCAAAATCATGCTTCAACTTTACAACACCATGTCTGGAAACAAGGAAGTTTTCAAGCCCCGACAGGGCGACAACGTGGTGCGGATGTTCTCCTGTGGTCCCTCTATCTATAGAAGGCCCCATGTTGGGAACTACCGCAGCTTTGTGTGGGAGGATGTGCTCCAGAGGTACCTTGAATACCTGGGATACCAGGTGGAGCGGGTGTTAAACTTCACCGACGTCGAGGACAAAGCCATTGAGGAGGCTCAGGAAGAAGGCATAACCCTGACGGAATTGACTGACCCCGTGGTGAAGCAGTTCTTTGAGGATGCCAGACTGCTGAGGATCAAGCTCCCTGATCCCATCCCGCGCTCATCCACGAGCGTGGACCAGGCGGTAAAACTCGTCCAGGTGCTTTTGGACAAAGGTTTTGCTTACTGGCATCAGAACAATGTTTTCTTTGATCCTCTCAAATTCAAAGGCTTCGGCAAACTCTCCCGCCTGGATATGAGCCGCTGGCCGAAGGAGAAACGGCGGTTTCAACGAGACACCTACCCCGGGAGGAGATGGAACCTTGGAGATTTCATTCTCTGGCACGGGTACCGGGAGGGAGACACCGTATTCTGGGATACCGAAATCGGTCGCGGCCGTCCGTCGTGGAACATTCAGGACCCCGCCATGGTCACCAAGCACCTCGGCTACGCCATTGACATCAGTTGCGGGGGCATCGACAACCTCTATCGGCATCACGACTACAACATCGCCGTGATTGAGGCGGCTTCCGGTGAAGAATTCGCCCATTACTGGATTCATGGCGAGCATCTTCTGGTGAACGGCAAGAAGATGTCCAAGAGCCTGGGCAATATCATCTATCCGGATGACCTCGTGGCCGGCGGCCACACCGGCCAGCATGTGCGGTTTTATCTTATGTTCCGTCACCACCGGAAGAAGCTCAACTTCACCTCGGCGTCCTTCCAGAAGGTCAGCAATATACTCGAAATTCTGAGAGCGAGATTCCGGGAAATCGTGCAGCCCTTTCCTGAAAAGGGCAACCCAGCGGGTTCAGACAACGAAGCCCGGAAACTGGTTGCAGCTCTTGCCGCTGGTTTTGAGAACCATATGAACGATGATCTGGATGTTAACGGCGCTGTGGATAAGCTCTCCGAAGTTTTAACCAAATTGGTGTCGCTGAAGCGAAGTGGTCACCTTGACGGTGGTGACTGCATGCGGATCGAGCAGGAAATGCGGCGGATTGACACGGTTCTTCAGGTGCTCTTCAATCCAGAACCTTACGGATCACCTCGGCCAGATTTCGTCCGCTGAGGGGCTTCAGGACTTTGCCTGATGTTGCCAGTGATAAGTTCAGATATCCTGACTTCTGTCTCCTGTTATTACCTTGCCAGAACGGTGAAATTCCCATTGCTGACGCCCCTCAGCGTGGGGTACTTCGTGCTGATGATTCTGATTCGGTAATCGGTTCCGAGTTTTAGTCCTGAAGGAATGATCCAGGTCAATGAACCGTTTCCTGCGGCGCCAATGCTGGTCTGAGAGGAAATGTTGAGGTAAGACGTTCCGCCTTTGAGAAGCTCTAATTTGACATACGACCCGGCGCAACCCGTATAGCTCCACTGGAGTTTTCGGCTTTCGCCCGCTTTCCACTGCTCTCCCCCGGCGGGTGAGAGGACGCCGATGCCGGCCCCCTTGATGGTGAAAGCGTTACTCCTGGCGTAATAGGCATTGTTGGTAATACTCCCGATCCTCACGGCATAATCCTCCCCCGAAAGCTGCTCACAAGGGATATTCCACGAATAAGAGCCGCTTCCTTTACTCCCGATGCCGGTTTTCGAGGTAATGGTGCGATTGAGAACACTGCCTTTGTAAAGGTCAATTTTCACATACTGTCCGGGATTTCCGGAGTAATTCCATCGGATCACCTGGGTCGCACCACCATTCCAGACCACGGCGCCGGCGGGCGACACGAGGGTGAAAGGGGCGGCAACGGAAATATAGTCCGTCTTGGCTGTCGTTTGCGGTCCTCCCGCATACGTCGCCGTCAGACTCACCGTGTATTTCCCGGAGCTCGTGTAAGTATGGCTCGGGTTGCGAAGCATGCTTGACGCGCCATCGCCAAAATCCCACAAATAGCCGACCACGGTTCCGGTGCAGTTTGCGGAAAAAACCACACTGAGCGGCGCCAGTCCACTGGTGGGGGTGGCGGCAAAATCAACGGTCCCGCTTGGGTTAGTCACAGCATTCCAGCGGTTGAAGCTGATATTGAGAAAGTTGGCAAATTCACTGGTGGCCTTTTGATTTCCGGTGACATTCGGGTGGCTGTCCGAGGGGTCAGTCGGATAAGCCGCCACATTACTGTTCACCGTTTGGAGATGTTGTACTCCTCCCTGCCACCATCGGTGATGGTTACCGGACGTCCACCCGACGTCGCTGGTATTGGAATTGCCGCCGTTGCTGGTGAGGACGTTGTAGAAATCAAATACCGCTACGTTCTTATAGGGATAATGAGCCAGCCAGTCGTGCACCAGCCAGTTGTTGAAAGCGCGCGCATTGGCCGCCCGGCTGGCGTCCGTGGCACTCGCGGCCAGGGGTGGGGCGGCAATGGCAATGAACAGTTTATCCTGGCGCGTGGCAAAATAATTCAAGATATCGTTGTAGATGCCTTTCGCGTTGGCCACGGTCATGGAGGCCGAGCCGGCGTCGTTTCCCCGCAAGGGATTGGCGCCAACCGTGGGGGGATCATTGGGATTGCCATTCAGATTGGAGTTAGGAAAACAGGACTTGAACAGGATGATCTGATTCTCTCCGCCAGGATTGCCGGCGGCACGGGAGTAGGAGCAATTTTGACCGCTTTCTGTGTACAAGGCGCTCAGATACGTATCATGAGAAGAACCCACAAACCAATTGTACCAGTGTCCAATGTCGGTGTAACTGCCGATGCCGCCCGGCCCCCAACCATAGTTGGTATCGCTGAGAAAATAATGATTGTCGCGCAAGGCTATCCCGAGACCGCCATTGCCATCCGCAAGCCAGTTCTGCCCGGTCGAATGATGGATAAAGATCGCTTTGGTCAGGGATGCAGGAAGGTTGGGATTGGGAGGCAAATAGGCTCCGGGAGGACTGGAAGAATTTCTGAGAATCCTGTCGAAATCTGAAGCAACCGCGTTCTGGAGATTGCCGGCGGATGGCAGGGGCGGCTGCGGCCGGTCATTTCCCAGAAAATCGGGGATCGCAAAGGTTTGAGCAGTGACAACGTTGCCGCCAAACTTCGGGTGAAAATCCCCCTGCGCAGGATTATACAATTGGGGCTCGATGGTATTGATCAGGTTGTCGTGGCGCAGTTGGGTAGCGTTACAGGTGGGGTTGGACGGTTGGCAACCCTGGTTGGGGTCTTCAATTCCCAGGGGATGATTGGTTGGTCCATTCCATACCAGATTGCCGCGAATTTGAAGATTGGCATCCGCTAAAACCGGAGAAGGGATATTGGTCCCCGCAGGCGGCGTCACTGGTCCAAAGATGCCAAAGTGGTCCCACATGGTTTGGGCAGGAGCCGGATTATAAAAAACGTTGTTGTATATATAGACGTTTCGATTAGGGATCATCTCCCCCGAGTCCCCCACCACCGTCGGCCCCCAGCCCCCCAGATTATGGCGTGCCCGGCAGGCCGTCGCATCACCGTCGCAGCCGCGGCCACCCGGACTCACCAGCACGAGGGACGCTCCGACCTGAGTATTGATCCCTACGCGATAGAGGGTATTGTAGGCCATCAAAATATTGTAGCCGCCTCTTACCGCCATTCCGGCATTTTGCGTGTCATGGATAATGTTGTTGATGAACTTCAAGTCATAAGCTTCATAATGGATCCATGGCAAAACCATGTACTCAAACCCGGTGCCCTGGCCGGCAGCCAAACCAATGACTCCGCAGTCATAGACCTCGTTGGCCTCGATCCGTAGATAGGCGGTCCCTCCTTTTAGAACCACACCGTCATCCCCGGAATTGTGGATGCGGTTCCCCCTGATATGCCCATACTGAACCGCCACATAATCCAGCGCAAACCAGAAGGCGCCGCTGATATCGCTGCTTTCCACATACAAATATTGGGACTGATTGACTTTCAGCGTTTCCTGGGGCTGATTTTCTGTCCCATCGAATCCATTTAACCGGCAACTGCGTATGAGAATGTGATCCCCGCGTTCAATGTGGATCACATTGCCACCGCCGCCATAGCCGGGATCCGTGACAAGATCGAGGCCAACCAGATATAAGTAGCGGGAATCATAGATGTTCAGGTATCCGTGCAAACGTGCTGTCAAGAAACCGTCGGCAGCCTGAATAATGACAGGAAACGGGTACGTGCCGTAGCGCGATTCCATATAGTTGGGCAGCCCGGATTCGGCATAGTCGCCCGCAACCATAAGGATTCGGTACCCTGTGGTGGTGAGAGTGCTGCCCATGGGGATGCGGTTCCACGCCTCGGCCAGAGTTCGCACGGCGAGCGCTCGCGTTGCACCGCTGTGCCCATCATTGCCCTGAACCGGGTCAACCCAGATGTCTTGCAGCGTCGGTGACCCCACGTCATAGTAGGAAGAATCGCTGGTTGCTGCCACACTCTGGCTTCCCACCCACATCATAAGGACAAACCCCACCAGCAGGAAAACCGAAAGCAGGGGACGTCGTTGAACGTCAATTCTTTCATTTCCGTGCATTTTACCCTCCTCAGAAGAAGCCTCGAATAACCGTGGACTCATTCCAAACCATCAAGAAATCTTTCCATCTCTTACGGACCAAGAGCTCATCCGCGAGGCAAATCCGCTCAATCATGCTGATATGTCGATTTAAAGACAGAGAAGACCATTCCCCAACCAGGCAGAATCTTCGGACACCAAAGGTCAGAATATGCATGCTTTGTGCCAGAAAAATTATTTACCCTGTTCTTGTCGTCAAGAGTTTGATCTTGAAGTCGCGATCTGAACCTCCCATAATGTGTTGAATGCCAGATCGTCAAAAAGCAGGTCGCGAGTCTGACCTGGCGGCAACAGATCTGGCGTGCTGCTTGAGATAAGTGCTTACCAAGGACTCCATTGCTCTAAACGAGCGGAATGGGATGGAAACGCGTCCCATTCTGAGGCACAAGATTTTTTCACTCAGTTTACAGACAGGCCTGGAATCGAAGATTGCGGATGCGGGTACGATGGCATTCCTGAGCCCCCAAAACATTTTCTGGCAAAATCGCCACATACATTTGAGGAAACTCGAAATGAAAGATGAAGACAAAACAAAAGAGCAACTCTCTAACGAATTGATGCCCCTGCGCCGGCGCATTGCCGAACTTGAAAAGGCAGAAAGCGAGCGTAAGCGGGCGGAAAAGGCGCTCCGCAACAACCAGGAGCGGTTGAACCTGGCCTTGAAATCTTCTAAGGCTGGCACTTGGGACAGAGACATAACTACGGACAAGGCCA
The DNA here is from genome assembly GCA_017881795.1 of Syntrophobacteraceae bacterium. Lineage (GTDB taxonomy): Bacteria > Desulfobacterota > Syntrophobacteria > Syntrophobacterales > Syntrophobacteraceae > JADGQM01. The sequence goes on along the minus strand of JADGQM010000150.1, from coordinate 956 downwards.
CCTGGGATGAACACCTTCACGTGCTTTTCGGCCTGATTCCTGGCAAGTTTTCGGGAAAGCTGGAAGACTTCCTCGGTATGCTCCATCCGGATGACCGAGAGCGCGTAAGAGATGAGATGACCGCAGCCATGGATGGAAATGCCGATTATGCCACTACCTACCGGGTGGTCTGGCCGGATTCCAGTGTTCATGTCCTTGCTGATCGGGGAAAAGTTTACCGTGACAACGAGGGATGGCCCGTGCGCATGCTCGGTGTCAATTTGGATGTTACCGAGCTTAAGCAGACGGAGGAGGCACTAAAGGAATCTCAGCAACAACTTGCAGACATCATCAACTTTTTGCCGGATGCGACCTTTGTTATCGATAGAGAAGGCAAGGTCATTTCCTGGAACCGGGCGATAGAGGAGATGACAGGAATCAAGGCGGAAGAGATCTTAGGCAAGGGCAATTACGAATACGCTCTGCCTTTCCACGGAGCGCGAAGGCCCATTCTCATTGATCTCGTCCTCCAACCTCACGAGGAAGTCGAAGCAAGATATGACAATATCGAAAGAAAGGAGTCTATGCTTGCAGGTGAGGCATACATGCCGGCACTCAAAGGAGGTGCTCTATACCTATTCGGGACGGCAAGCATTCTGCGCGACTCAAAGGGAAATATCGTTGGCGCCATTGAGTCAATACGGGACATCTCCGAGCGCAAGCAGGCGGAGGAAGAACTGGGCTCGTATCGAGATCACCTCGAGGAGTTGGTGAGAGAGCGCACCGCGGAGCTGACCAGAACGAATGAGAGGCTCACACACGAAATAGAGGAGCGGAAGAAGGCCGAGCAGGCGCTGCAGGAATCGCAGCGAATGTTACAGTTAGTCCTGGATACCATCCCCATAAGGGTCTTCTGGAAGAATCTCGATTCAAACTTCCTGGGCTGCAACCGCCCCTTTGCTCTCGACGCGGGTCTG
>JADGQM010000463.1 GCA_017881795.1 Syntrophobacteraceae bacterium | reverse complement strand
TCGCAGAGCTCGAAACCTCCAATTTCGATGAATCCGGGGTAGTTTTCCACAGCTTTGGTAATGGCTACCTGACCTCCCGGCACGCCCTTCTCGATGAGCACCGTCTTGAGTGCGGCCCTCATGGCATACATCCCGGCGGTGAGGCCGCCCGGACCGCCGCCAACAATGATGAGATCGTAAAATTCATGCTCAGACATTATTCGCCTCCTTCGCTGCCATTCCTTCCTGGATGAAAGCTCAAATGAACTTGAATGAAGGGTCCGTCCAAAAATAAGTTGCTCTCATTACCTTCAAATCATACCACAAGAGCCATACGTTAGACACATAAGCATGGCCAATAGGGACAAGCCAATCCAGGGAGAGAGATGGGAGTGGTATCATATGCAATTCAGGAAATGTGCTCTTGTGGCCTTGAAGTCGTCGAGAAATGGCAGTGTGGCGGGTATTATGCATATTTGCGAGTGGAATACTTTTCTGCGGAATGTCATTGACGCCCTGTTTTAAATTGAATATATTACGCCTCAACAATATATTGGGAGGATGGCCGTGAGAAATTTTATTCGAGTGATGAAAGCTCTGTCTGATCCGAACCGGGTCAAGATCCTGAAAATGCTTCAGCAAAAATCGCTGTGCGTGTGTGAGATCCAGGCCGCTCTGGAATTGGCCCAGCCAACTGTATCCAAGCATCTCAAAGTTCTTGAGGATGCCGGCCTGGTCGGTTACCGGAAAAGCGGACTCTGGGTCAACTATCATCTGACTGAGGGCAGTGACAGTCCCTATGCGGCGACCCTTCTTGGCAACCTGCGACACTGGCTGCAGCATGATCCCGAAGTCGCGCGCCTGGTCGAGCGCCTCCCTTCCATTCGGCGGGAAGATGTCTGTAAGAAACAACCTCTTCCAATTTCAAACAAATCTTCCCGCTAAGGCAGAATTCTCTTAATGACCTGTAAAAGTTCCTCAGGTTCAGGCGGTTTCTCAATGTAGGCTGCGGGTTCCTCGATCTGCCCCCCCTCATATTCGTCCAGGACTTTCTGCGAGTGAAAGAAGGTCTTCTTGGAAAGAGCTGAAACCATGATTATGGGAATGTCCTTGAGCTCGGGATCCTTTTTCAGCTCACGATACATGAAGATCCCACTCTCCTTGGGCATCATGACGTCCAAGATGATCAAGGCAGGTTTTTTGCTTCGAACCATTTCCAAACCCTGCTTGCCGTCTTCAGCGGCGATGGGTTTGTACCCGCTCGTTTCCAGCAAGGTGGTCATAAATACTCTCATGTCCTGTTCGTCATCCACCACAAGGACTCTTTTGGCCATCGTCTCATACCTCCAGGGATTGTCAGAATGGGGAAGCCGCCGCTTCGCCTAATACATCTTATCCGGTAACGTGAACTGTTTGGCAGGATTTCTAATGGCCATGACATGACAATGGGCATATTTGGAAACATTGCCCACCGTGCTCCCGTGAACCATCCTGTCCAACTCCGATTTTCCCAGGGCTCCCATGACAATCACGTCGATGTCATTTTGCCTGGCGTAACGCAAAATCTCAATATCCGGAGCCCCACAGCGGATGACCAAAAGGTAATCCGTAAAGTCACCAAGCCGCTTTTCATAAGTTTCCCGCAAATGTTTTTCCGCTTGCTCTTCGATGTCCTTGTCGAAAAAGGCTTCCCCTTCCTGGGCCTTATTCTCGGGAACGTGCTCATCGACAATGTCTCTCCGATACCGGGAAGGAGAGTGAGGTACATGCAGGAGATGCAACCTGGCTGCGTATTTCTTGGCCAGGTTGAGAGCGTGGCTGAATGCAATATTGGCATCTTCGGAAAAGTCAGTGCAAAATAGAATGTTTTTGTAATCCAACATAGGCTTTCCCCTTCCAGTTAGGATAACAATTATGTTCCCGTTTGGTTCCTGCGACCAACCGTCTGCAAGCACTCTGCGCATGAAAATCAGCGAACCTTGGCTGCGCAGATGTCATGCCTCCTGGGCAGCCTGATAGAAAATGTCGTCCCTTTGCCTTTTTCGGACGCGAGCTCGATCACCCCCCCATGTTCGGTAATCAGCTTCCTGGTGATCATGAGACCCAGTCCGGTGCCGCGGCTGCCTTTTGTACTGAAAAAGTTATTGAAAACCTTCGTCCTGGTCGCATCGTCCATCCCGCAGCCGTTGTCCGCAACCTGGTATTCCACGGCCCACCCATCAACCTTCAGAGAGCGTATGGCAACCTCCAGGGATTGGTTCACACATTCGAGATCGAGGCACGCATCAAGAGCATTGGACACGAGGTTCAGCAAGCACGAGGAAATACCCTCCGGATCTAATAGTGTATAATCCAAATCCGAAGAGAGTTCCATCTTTAATGCAATGCCGCAGTCGTTAGCACGGCAAACCATGAGATCAAATACCTGCTTCGCCGGTTCGTTGGGGTCGCACAATTTGAACTCAGGCTCTCTATCTTTGGCGTAGTTCAGCAAATCCAGAGCAAGGTTTTTGATCTTGGCGACATTGCCCTTGAGCATCTGCCATCCCTGATCGAGGTACTGTTCATTGTGCAGTTCCCTCCCCTTTTCGACGACGAACATGCCGCCGCTGAGCCCGCCGATGATGTTCTTGATAGCGTGAGCGAGCGTGGTGACCGTTTGACCGATCGCTGCCAGTCTTTCCGCTTGCAGGAGTTGCCGGGTCTTTTCGTAGACCAGGGCTTCGAGGCTCTCGGTGTACTCACAGAGCTTCCGCCTCATCCACATTCGGTCGTGTGCTCTTTTCAAAGCGATCTCAAGAGCTTCGTCATTGATGGGCTTGGTAATGAAATCGGCGGCTTCAAATTGGAGACTCTTAATCGCAAGGTCCAGATCGCCGTGTCCGGTGAGCATGATCACTTCGGTATCGGCACTTTCGCGCTTGATTTTCTGAAGCAGCTCAATTCCATCCATCCCCGGCATTTTTATATCGGTCAGGACGATCGCGGGTCGGTTGGTTCTGAAGACGTTTAG
>JADGQM010000149.1 GCA_017881795.1 Syntrophobacteraceae bacterium | reverse complement strand
CCAGCCGATTCGGCTGCCGCAGCATTCGGGAAGAACGAGCAGTTCTGACGCCTCGGGGCTCTCACGGGGCAGACGGGCCGGCAGTAGATGCCGGTCGTCGCCACGCCGACAAAGAAACGGCCGTCGAACCGCGCTTCACGAGTGAGCAGAGCCTGGTAGCATATGTTGGAATCAAGTTTCACAAGAAGAATGTAACGGCTTGCGAAACCGAAGTCTCGCCGTTTTCGGACATGGAAGAGAAAAAGATCAAGAGGGGCTCGATCTAATCCCATCCAAGCGTACAAGTTTGTTCGCACAAAGGGTGTAAAAGGGGCAGCCCAGATTGCTACCACATTTTTGTGCCGGGCTTCCCTCGATCGGTAGGGTTCCTGCCGATTTTGTCTGCAGCATAGCTACCAGGGAGGCTCCGGGGGGCATTCCAAAAGAGCCTCACCAGTCTTCGCTTCATGTAAGCAATCTGATGATGAACAGAAGGAGAGGCGAAGATCTAAAGTAAAATCCTATGCCTCTGGCGGCGATAAATTAATGAGAATATTGTAAACCTATTGTGATAGTTTGATGAGAATATTGTCAATGCTTGCAAAAGTCTTAAGCGATTGAATTTTAAGTTATAACACCATGGTTCATTTGCGGATTGTAATTTCTGCTTTAGACTATTGTCAAATTCATTCTTCAAAACCTCCCGGTTTCAAATCGAGGTTAACTATCCAATTATTTCTAACTATTTACCATCATTAGTCAATTCTTATTATCATCCCACCAAGTGACGCTTGGTACAATTTATGCTGATAGATGATGACCAGTGGCCCTGAAATACGAAGGGGCAGGTGAAAAGAGCAAAATCTGAAACATCTGAAGGATCTTGGTTAAGAGCGATGAACCTGTCGGCAAGATGTCCGGTACGGAAATCACCTACTGGGATTAGGAGAAAGGAGGTAACAACACCGCGTTCTAACACACACTTCTTTGCATGCAAGGTATCGGTACTGATGGCTTGGTGTCGCACATCCCGGTCGCGGACGTTAAGCAAGACAGGACTGACTCAGCTGGATTCACCCTTGGTAGGGAGCAACGGCTTTTAGCAAACCAACAACAACGAAAGGGGAAACTCATGAAAAGGAATGGATACGTGATCCACAGTTTTGTCGCACTGACCCTGGTACTGGCCTTGAGTGGGCTGACAGGAAGCGCACAGGCGGCGGGGGGTGACGACGCGGTGCTGAACCGGCTCAAGACGATCAGCACGGGACCTTCAACGGTCCCCGCAAACGGTGATGTCAACCCATATGGTGTTGCCAGCGTAATGAGCACAGTGGGCAATCTGAAAGCAGGCCACATCCTGGTAAGCAATTTCAACAACAGTGCAAATCTGCAAGGCACGGGGACGACAATCGTTGACGTAGCGCCGGATGGGTCTGTCAGCCTTTTCGCCCAGATCGATCCCAACACATTACCCGGCTCCTGCCCCGGTGGTGTCGGGCTGACGACTGCGCTCGTGGTTCTACGCGCCGGGTGGGTTATCGTCGGCAGTCTGCCCACGGCGGATGGCACGGCGGCCACTGCCCAACCGGGATGCTTGATCGTTCTCGACAGTATGGGCAACCCCGTGGAAACCTTCTTCGGCTCGCTCATCAACGGCCCATGGGATATGACCGCAGCTGAAAGCGACCACGAAGCCAAATTGTTCGTTGCCAACGTACTAAACGGCACCGTCGCGGCCAACGGCCAAATTGTGAATGAAGGCACGGTGGTCCGCATTAATCTGAACGTTTCCAAGACTAGCATGCCCTCCATCGAGTCCATGACTGTGATCGGTTCCGGTTTCCCGGAACGCACCGATCCGGCTGCCCTTGTCATAGGACCGACCGGCGTGGGCCTCAGCCCGGAATCCAAATTTGGTAGGGGTGATTACTCCATGGCTGGAGAAGACCGGGGCTGGGGAAGAGACAAGGCGCAGGTGCTTTATGTTGCCGACAGCCTGAACAACCGCATAGCGGTGTTGCCAGATGCGATAGACCGCACTACCTCGGCTGGGACCGGCTTTACTCTTTCTGCAGGCGGCAGCTTGAATGACCCGCTCGGGCTCGTTGTTACTCCCAACGGCCACGTTCTGACCGTAAACGGAAATGATGGCTTCATCACCGAAATCACTCAACAAGGCCGCCAAATCGCCAAAAAGTTGCTCGACAACACTGGGGGCCCACCTCCTGGAGCCGGTACTCTGTTTGGTTTGGTCTTTGACCCAAAAGTGGGAGTTTATTTCGTAGATGACGGAACCAACACGCTGAATCTGTTGCACTGAAGCACGCAAGATACCATGTTGCGCTGAATAGTTTAAGGCGGGAACCCGGTTTCGGAAGCCCTGTGGCGGCGGCCCTATGGCCGGCGCCACAAACTTTTGTGACACCTGTGAATGGCACTGAACAGGGCTGCGTGGTAAGGGAACCATCAGAACCGAGGCATATTGCGGAGATTCAGTACGGGATATGGTAGGCGATAAAAGAGAGGTGGAAATAGCACCTTGCTCCGCACTCGGAAAAGCTCCGCCTTTCTCGGATCCCATTCAAAAAAAATGAGGGGAAAGTGAACAGTTACGAAAGGTGATACAAATCCCCGCGTCGTTTTTGCGGGAGGTGTGCTGGGATGATAGGAGCGACTGTTCCTTAGAACGTGTCCGATTAGTGTCAAAAGTACCACTTCCATTCCAAGAACAGCATATCGGGGAGCGTCCCGAATTCGCTTTCAATGTTCAACGCAAGGCCGGTGTCTATCTTTGGCTTGGGACCAAAACCGATGATCGCCCCAATAAGGAGCTCCATTTCGTTGGAAAGAGAAATGGTCGTCAAGGGCTGGAACTGAATCGACCCATCAGAGAGCGATGCGATCGTACCCAACTGTCCGACCACAAGGGGTGTGATTTGATACTGCGCCGATAACCCCACCAGGTTCCGGCTCAGCTGCAGACTCGACCCAAACTGCGAGCGCACCAGGGCAGCGTTCAGGTTATTGGGATCTCCCATGCCGTTATAGAAATATTCGAAATCGAGACTCAGGCTGTTTTCAAATCGGTGCCCGAAGCCAACCACTCCCTGGAAGTTGCTTTTGACCAGGTCGCCTGTTAGGGGAGCGGGCCGGGGATCGCTCGGCATGGCTATAAATTGGGCCAGTTCGGTTCGAATCTGGATGGGACCCACATCCCCGACAGCTCCTCCTCCCACCTGATATCCTCCGAAGATCTTGCCCGCCTGCAAAGAAAAATCCCACCCGGACACGTTGGCGAAGAGTCGTCCCATCAACGCAGAACCATACCACGTGGCATCCTGAGGATAATTGCCGGTCTGTTGGCCTGGCGCGATTCTTATTGTCGGTCCCGCAGAGCCGACCAGGTTGAGTCCCGAGAACCGACCAAAGGGGATGTCTACCCTCAGCGCATCGACGCCGGGTTTGTAATCCCGGTCAAACTGGCTGGCGCCGAAAGGAAAGAACACATCCAGGGGATTCCAAAAATAAGTTTTGCCAAAGGTTATCGCCTGGCGTCCCGTAGTGATGTCGCCCCAGTCAAAGGCCTGCTTGACGTTGAAGCGATCGAAGACCAGCGTACAGAGGGTTTGATCCTGCTGCACGAAGTTCCAATTGGCGTCCAGAGCGCGGTAACGGTAGACGTTTCCGGTGTTCGTGCTCCCAAAAGTGAGCGAACTTCCTCCGGTGATCCTCTCTGTGGAGAAGGTGTCGCTCTGAACCAGATGGATTTCGTACGAAAGCGATTTGGTGGGTTTGCCGACGGCCGTCAGTCGAAGAATAGTCTGAGAGAGGGCATCAAGATTGTGTTGCCCCGACGAGGGAACCGTTTGCCCCAAATTGAGCAGGAAGAAAAGGGTGCGAAGGCTTCCGTCCAGGCCGAAGGCTTGCTCACTGTCGCCGATGAGCGCGAAAGCCTGCCGGCAGAACAATCCGTTTCCCCAAAAGGAACAACACAAGAGAAGCCCAATCAGGGTTAACTTGATGGTAAAGGAATTTGCATTTTTTCTCCACGAAGAGACACGAAGGTACACGAAGTATTGGTGGTTATCTCTTCTTGGTATTTCTTCGTGTTCATTCGTGGATGAAAAGAGACTTCGTGTGACTTCGTGGATTATCTTGAGCCGGTCGACCGGTTTCATCCTTCATTCACTCCGCAGGCTCAGGGGGTGTTCCGTCTCCGTCAGTACAGCCTCTTCCATCCGCTTTTCACTCCTGACCATGTATTCGGGGAGGTTGTTTCCCGTCACAGATTGCGGGGTTCCGTGTCTTCAATGATTTGACCGTCTCGAAGTTTGATCAGCCTTCTGGCTCGTTCCATGACGGCCCTGTCGTGAGTGGAAAAGAGGAACGTGATCCCCTTTTCTTCATTGAGGCGACGCATCAACTCCATGAGCGAGCGGCCGGTTTCGGAATCAACGTTAGCCGTTGGTTCGTCGGCGAGAACCAGCGCAGGCTCAGGGGCGATGGCTCTTGCGATGGCGACCCGCTGCTGCTGCCCGCCCGAGAGCTCTCGCGGGAAACGATGTTCCAGACCCTCCAGCCCCACCTCCCTCAAAACCCGCATCACCCGTTCGACGCGCTGTTCTTTATCCACGTTTTGAAGCATCAATACATACTCTGCGTTCTCAAACGCGGTCAACACAGGAATCAAATTAAAGCTCTGAAAAATGAACCCGATGCGGTCTCTCCTGATGCGGCTCAACTGGGTTCCGGGAAGTTGCGTGATCTCAATTCCCTCGATGTGAACGGTTCCCGAGCTGGGTCGGTCCAGCCCTCCGATGATGTTGAGCAGCGTTGTCTTTCCGGAACCCGACGGTCCGGCCATCGAGGTAAATTCTCCGGCCATCAGGACCAGATCCACTCCTCGAAGCGCATGAGTGATGATTCCGCCTTCTCCGTAGTCCTTAGCCACACTGCTGACCTCAACGATCTTTGCCACTCGGTTCTCCTACCTCAGGGTTTCCGCTATGTGCACTTGCGTTATGCGCCGCATGGGCATGAAGCTCAAAAGGAGGGTGGCTCCGAGAACGATCCCTCCGATCCAGTAGAGAATGGGCGGGGTCAGGTTGGCATGAATGGTGGTTGACACGGCAAAGCCCGAGATCGTGACCCCCTTAGGCATGATCGATGCCAAGTCCAGCCCCCAGATCTGCAGCGCAAGGGCGAGAGAGCCTCCCAGCACCATGCCTGCGAGGCCTCCCAGACACGCGATGCAGGCCGATTCCACGAACAACTGCCCCTTGAGCTGCCTGACCGGAGTCCCCAGTGCCAGCAGTACGGCAAACTCGCGTTCTCGTTCGATGACGGACATGAGCAGAGTATTCAAGATGGTGAAGAGAATAATGACGAACAACAGCCCCTGAAACACGCCATTGGATGTTCGGCGCAAGCGAATGAACGATGCCACCTCGGGCAGGATTGACTGCCAGGGCAGCACCGCTATGTCCTTTCCAGCCACCATGGGGGTGATTGCGTCAATCACCACCGCCTGGTCCCCAGGCCGTTTCAAAATGACCCCGAGCTGGGTTGCCTCATCATCACCCAATCCGAAGACCCGCCTGGCAAAGGTCGCGGGAATCTGAATCAGGTAGCCGTCGATCTCATCCGACCCGGTGCGGAAGATGCCCTTCACCCGGCACAGCTCCTCGACCAGCTGTCCTTGGGCATTATTGGTGGTGAGAACAATCTTGCTTCCCAGCTTCAGTTTCAATTGTTCGGCCAGATGGCCGCCAAGAACCACCATCCGATCATCGCTATCGGCGAGATAAGCTCCCGCCACGATGTCTTGTGCAAGGGGCGATGTTTTCATTTCCACAGAGGGCTCCACTCCCATCACCATGACCCCAACTCCGCCGGCGCCCGAATTGGCCACTCCCTGGCCCCAGATGAGGAGCTTCGTCTGCTCCACGGCCTCGATTCCTTCAATACGCCTCCTCAGATTTTCCACACCACCGATCCGCAAGTCCACAGCAGGGGATGTCTGGTATTCCGGGTTTTCCAGGGTGATGTGCCCTGCCTGCATGCGTATGGCCTCGTTTACCACCTGACGAAAAACGCCTTCCACCAAGGCGGTGAAGAATATGGCAATGGTGAGTCCCAAACTGATGGACGTCATGGTAATCAAGGTCCGTCGCTTATTGCGCCAAATGGACCGCCAGGCCAGTCGGACGATCATCTCTATGCCTCCGGGTGGAATTGAGGGATTGAGGAATTTAGGAATTTAGGGATTCAACTCTGCTTGTCCTCGGCGCAGTAATTTCTCAAATATTTCCTAAAGGCTTTGATTTGTTTCCGACACTCGGAGGCTAGGTCATAGGCCCTGGTAAACTGAGCTTCACTGATGTGGCAGCTATCCAAAGCACGGTAAAGCTGGGACTGAACTTCGCTGCAGGAGCGCTGTGAATAGCCCAGAAAGCGGATGAGCTCACGGGTGGACCCATCATCAAATCCCTCGGCTATGTTGTCCATCACGGAGCCGGCAGCTCCCCAGAGCTGAGCCCTTAGAGTGTGGTCTCTTCTAAATCCTGCCTCTCCAATTATCTGAGAAACTGCCCGACAGAGTTCCCTTGCCTTCTGCCAGCACGGTAACTCCTCAAACGCCTTGTAATCCCTCAATCCCTCAATCCCTCAATCCCTCAATCCTAAACCTGGTGCATGCTCTTCACAGGATCCAGGCGTGCGGACATGGCCGCCGGATAGAGCGCTGCCAGGATGCACACCATCCACATAATGATTACCGGGTGGACCACGGCCTTGAAGCTCAAAGATGCCCGCCATACGGGATCGAATACCACGCCGGCTACGTTGATCTCTCCCGCAAGTTTCGATGTATCCAGACCGGCTTCCTGAAGGGCATAGGACGCGGCGAGTCCCAAAAGCATGCCGAACAGGGTGGCGATGCACGCCATGAGCCATGCCTCAACCGTTACGTCCCTCACAATGCGCCAGGGCGAAGCGCCCAGAGCTTTCAGCAGGCCAAATTCATGAGCGCGCTCGTAGGTTGCCATCAGCATGGTGTTCATGACGCCCAATCCGGCAGCGAGGAAAAAAATGGCCCCGAAGAGGGACATGCTGGTCCCGGAAATCTCGATCATGTCCGAGAGCGTCGGCAAGAGTTGGCGCCAGGTTCTCACTTCGGCATGGGGGGCGATTCGGGATAAGGTTTCGGTCAGCGTCTCCAGAGGCGCGCGGCCATTTGTGGTGACGGCGATTTCATGGATGCCTTCCGGCATGACGAAGAGCAGCCGGAAATCATCCAGATGCATGATGGCGGCATTTCGGTCAATCCCTTCGCCCACGGACTTAAGGATTCCCTTGACCGTGAAGATATCGTTTCCCATGGACCCGTCCGCCGCCTGCACCAGGACTACAATTTCAGATCCTACCTGGGCGTTCAGGGAGCGGGCGAGTTTTTTTCCCAGCACCAGCTCCTTATGGGGAGAAGGACCCAGAAAGGACCCCTCCGCAAGGTGCTCGGCAAGCCTAAAAGCCGTTTGCTCCACCGGTGGCTCTATTCCCCAGAAGAGGGCTCCGGCCGATTTGGTGCCCTGACTCACCAGCCCATACCCGTAGGTTCTCGGGGCGGCCCCGATGGATTGCTCATGCAGTGTTGTCAGGATCGCTCGATGGTCACTCAGAGTCTTGTATTGGGATCGGTCCAGGAGGTATCCGGGAGCGTGCAGTTGCGCTTCTCCCGTTGACAACTGCGTAGCGTTCCGGGCCGTCTGACCGAGCAATCCGTCCATCAGGGAATACGTGGTGATAAGAATCATCGTGTTCAACGAAATCGCCGCCATGGTGATAGCCGTCCGCCGTCGGTTTCTCCACAGGTTCCTCCAGGAAATGCGGATCAGACTCATCGGTTCGCTCCCTACTGCTGAAGATTTCGTAGCGAAAAGACGTCATCATTGAGGGAGACGTCAAGGGTGATGCTGTCGTAGGAGACTTGTGTTTTTTCACCCGGCTTGTCCTCCGGGGTGAGCGTCATGACGGTGGGCAAAGAGCGTCCTGACAAGGTCTTGACATCCGAAAAAGTCATCGTTCGAGCCAAATGGAGCCCTTCATCATAGTAACGATTAACCAACGGCAGGTAGTCCGACCGCCGTACAACCACCTCGACCTTCCCCCACACGACAGGGGCTTCGGGCTTCGGGATGCAGGTGATTTCCACGACCTCTTGTCCATCCCGCATCCCTTCACGCGTGACCTCGAAGGTGTAGTCGTCGGCAAAACGGCTTTGCTTAACCAGATCGTCGTTGGTGAAATGGGAGCCCATCCACGATGCGGACATCATGGAGGACGGAAGCTTGACGACTCGGTTTACCTTGGGAAGATAGTTCCAGATTTCATTCCCCGAGCGAAGCGTGGCGGTTCCTTTCTCTTTGAGAGGAGCGATGATGCGGACGAGGGATTTGTCTTTGCCTTTGGACCAGAATTCCAAAGAAAGCGTTCGCTTCCAGTGGGAGGTGACGACTTCCATGGTCATCTTGCCATGACTCGAAGTTCCTCTGTAGAGATCATCCACCTTGTCAAGGATTTCTTTGGCCGTAAGCGACTCTGCCAGAGCAGGATGAACGCTGAGATAAGAAAATAGTCCTAAGAACATAGACAGAAATAGCACTATCTTGAGCAAGGCAGGAAGGCTCAGCATGCCCACCGCCGGCGTTTTACAGGGAGTCATATTCTTGATGTCAGCTTTCATTGCGGTATATCCATCACTTATTAGGTTTTGAGAGAGCACTCGCCCACCGATACATTTCCCGTTCCTTGTATGTCTTCTGTATCAGCTTCTTTCCAAAGTCCATCAATTTCTTGCTCATCCGCGAAATCCTCTTTTACAAAGAGGGAGTTCGTACACGATGCTCGCTTCAATTCCCTCGAGCTTCCGAGAGGCCCATGCGCTAAAACTGGAAGAGATCTTCCGCTCCACGGTTCTGGCCGCGCCTTGGCGTGCCTGGAGGGCGAGGGCAAGACACAGGACGAGCTCATCGAAAAGCTCATGGGCTGGCATCACAGCAGCTTCGGCGTGCATGCCAGAAACCGCATCGCAGACGGTCAGAAAGCGCTGGCGGAATTATATCCTGCGAAACGCCTTCTCCGAACAGCAGATTACCTAGCAAATACCCTCTTTCAACTCCTCCGCAAGCAAGACAACGCGTCCGAAGACCAATTTGCACCGAGCTACCTATCATTCCTTGCGATACCACGACACACCCTGATGATGGTTGTCATCACTTGCCAAGGAATCGGCACGTAAATGTTCTTGACAGCATACACGACGGGTGTTACTAAAAAGAAAACTAAAATGCGATATGTTGTCACCATTTTCATGGTCATACCTCTCCGCTCTTTTGTGTGAAAGTTCGAAAAGAGGTATGGTACCCAACAGCTTGGAATTCACTCAGGAATATTCCATCCGGGCGTGATTCCAGGGAAGGGGCACAGCAGGAATCCTGCTGTGGAGCGGCTTACTTGAACAAGCTCTTGGAAAGTTCTTTTGCCCTCATTGCTCACCATTGCTTTTGATGGGTAATGGAAGGAAGGATTTCCCGCCCCAGCATTGTTGCGAACCGCAGTGCTTTTAATCCATTGACCAAAGAAGAGGAGGCTTGAGATGGAAGAAAAGAGACTAAAACCCATTAAGATGCCTGTCATGATTGACGTCTGGAAATGCGAGGATCTCAGGGCGTTGATCAAGGAAACTGTGAGAGCCCATGTAAAAGACGTGGATCTGGCAAAGCGACTAGAACATGCATTAGGAGACGAGGTCGCCTACGGGGATGGGGGAGGCGGGGGAGTCGGTGTAGCATAGTCGGTTCAAGTCATCTCCAACTCCCTGCGGACGCACCCCCGAAGTACAAACGAACCGAC
>JADGQM010000148.1 GCA_017881795.1 Syntrophobacteraceae bacterium | reverse complement strand
ACCTATTTGCGCCAAAAAATGATGGCCGATCGCGCGTTCATGAGGAAGTTGAACAACGACGAAATCATCACGGTGAACGACCCTCTTTATGTGAAGTGGAAAGACCAGCAAAATAAGTACCAACAAATGCTCTCGGAAATCGTTGGCTATCGCTATGGATACAAACCGTCTGATGGCAATTTAAAGACCGCCTTTACCTACATGTTTTTGCATGGAAGTGCGTCGCACCTCATCGGAAACATGATCTTTTTGTGGCTGGTAGGATGCACTCTCGAACTCGCGGGCAGGCGTCTGGTCTATGCCCTGATCTACCTTTTGACCGGAATGATTTCTGCCCTGGCATACGGACTCGTTTACCAGGGCAGTACGATTCCCCTGGTCGGGGCATCAGGAGCGATTTCCGGCATTATCGGCGCGTACACCGTGCTCTTTGGGATGCGGAAGGTGAAGATTTTCTTCTCCTTAGGATTCTACTTCAGCACGGCGAGAGTATCGGCCATCTTTCTGCTGCCCTTATGGATCTCCAACGAGCTGTATCAGTTGTTTTTCGGAGGAGTCAGCAACGTCGCCTATGTCGGTCACCTTGGAGGTCTGGTGAGCGGCGGCGCCCTGGGGTTTGTCTGGGCAAAATTGCTGGGGGGTGTGAAAGAAGAGGCCCTCACCGATGATCGCGCGGAAAGGATTGCTTCCCTAATGGAAAGCGGTCTGCAAAAGCTTGCGGAGCTTGATCTTCAGGGTGCGCGCACGGCGATAAACCAGGTCCTCGAGATGGACCCCGACAATCGCGCAGCCCTGACTCACCTCTTCAATATCGATAAGTTGACCCCCCAAAGTGAGGCATTTCATGCAACGGCGGCGAGACTCCTGCTCCGCCTGCAGCGGGAGCATGATGCCGAAGAAGCCTTGTATAATATCTTCCGGGAATATTGCCGCATCGCCAAAAAGCCCAAGCTGTCCACCGATCTGTGGTCCCGTCTGAGTCTGTCGTTTTCCCAAGGCGCCCACCTTGAAGACTCCGCAAAGATCGCCGCCCTCCTCCTGCGCGACAACCCTCAGTTCCCTGCCATTCCCACCGTGCTCTTAAACCTCTCGCGCGGCTACCTCAAGGCAGGAATCACCGACAAAGGGGAACACTGCCTGCGACTGCTCCGTCAGCGCTATCCTCAGTCACCGGAATCGCAGATTGCCGATGGTCTGCTGAAGCGAACCGCCTAAGTAGAGCCAATTCTGTTCATCTTCTGGAGATAGCTCCGTGCGTGAACGGCGAGGTCATGTTCCGGGAATAGCTTGATCAGGCTCTTGAACGCTTTTTCGGCCCGGGCTTCATCGTGGAGCTTCTCTTTGGCGTTCTTTCCGAGGAGGAAATAGGCTTTGGGGACCAGACCATGCTGCGGATTGGCTTTGATGAACCGGACAAAGGCGTTCCATCCGTTCTTTGCGTCCCCGTCTTCCAGGCACCATCCTGCGATCTTGAACAAGGCATCCGGATTGGGGATAAACTGGGGATTCAGAGAGAGACATTCCCGATATATTTGACATGCTACAGCCTTATCATTTTCGGCGACGAGCAGATCCAGGTAGCTTCTGCCGTGATTAAGCAGCTCACTTTCACGTTGTGTGATCTTCAACAAATTGTAGTAACGTTCGGCTAAAACCCGACCGGCGGTCCCTCCTCGCATGCTTTCCCGCATTACGAGAATCGCATCTTCCGCCCTGCCCTCCTTCATCAAGATACTTACCTGGTTCAGGATGGCCGCCGTCGCGTCCGGTTTTGTGTCAGAGGAGGCGGATTCGCCCTGCAAGACCAGCGCCTGATCCAGGAAGTCCTCAGCGCTCACCTCATAGCCGATCTGCTCATGGTACTGCAGGATGACGTATCCCATAAGACTGTATGAAATAACCGTGTAGTATTGGCTGGCCGCGAGGAAGAGGAAACGCCGCAGCACGGGAGACATGAACGAACTGAAATTCTCGGCCAGAAAGACGGGAGCGCCATAGAGCAGTGCCAGGAAGAGATACATCAGCAGGTATCCCCATCCGATCCGGTAAGCGATAGTCACAAAGGCCACTGGATTGAGGGCATCAATCAAACTGTCGCTGATCACCAGGACAATGATCATCGCCGGTATCAGCAAGATGCCAAAAAACAGGCTCAATAAACCCACGCCTGCCCCCATGTAAAAGAAGATCAATGCCTGGGCGCCACCAATAATGATGAAAAGAGCGATCTGCTTGAATGCCTGTCCAACGTCCTGTCCGAGGACTTGATAGGAAAGCTCCGGCGGACGCAGGTTGCCGCTGACGGTGTTCCTCAGTACAGCGTAGCAGTATTTGATCAACACTACCCAGAGAAGGAGGTTGACGAAAGGAAGCCAGGAAAGGAAGACGCCCACCGAGGAGAGCAGCAAGATCAGCAAGAGGGGCCTGAGGTGGAGGGGATACGCGAAGAACTTCGGAAGTCTGTTCCAAAACGGGGCGATGAAGCTCCCGACGCTCAGCACCTCAGCGTGAACATTGCATTTTGGGCAAAAGAAAAACTCCCGGGGGCTTCCATACACTTCCGTTTGGCGCCGCGAGATGCACTCAGGGCAGAAGTTCGCCTCGCACTTGGGACAGTGAAAACGGGCTGCTTTGGTGGGATGATAGCTACAGGGTTCCGTTACACTCATAATGCCTCCTTACAGGGTGATCAACGGGGAGAAATTTCACTTATTGACCTTATTTCAATCACGAAGGACACGAAGATCACGAAGAAATTGCTTCATGGTCTTCGTTTTCTTTGTGCTCTTCGTGGTGAAACAAAAAGCTCTATTTTTGGACATATCCTAACGATGCAGCTTCTATCTCAGATACAGGTGAGATACTGATACTTACGTACGACGCGTTGGCCTGGTTAAGGATGTCCAAGAGAAGCTGGACGATGTCTGTCTCGCCATTGACGATAGCCTTCATGAATTCTTTGCCTGTCATCTTCTCTCCCGCAAACCTTCATGCAGTTTTTCGCCTCTACTCTGTTCATCTCCAGCACTCAGCGAGAAATTCCCTGCGTAAGGCCTGCTTCCGCTATTCAATCAGCAAAAAGGCATAGCGATTCATCGTCTGAGAATATTCAGACAGAACCTGGAGTGGATAACCATATGGTCTGACTGTCGAGAAGACATCCACCGCCATCGATTCCGGAGAGGGCCTCGCCGATCGTGGATTCTTGCACTTTTTCCTGAGGCCCGGACAGTCGTCACAGAGGTAACAGCTATCCATAAACAAGAGGAACGCTTTCGCATAGCCCTTAAAAAAAACCGCTCGCTCCAGCTTGAGAAGTTCCTCATTCACTCCTCTTGACCAGGAATGGCGGTCTTCGGGCTGGTCCACCTTCTTTTCAAAATGGAAAATCGCTGCGGTCCGGTATTCGTTAAAGAACTGCCGACATTCAGACACGGAAGGGACATTGGGGGGACATGAGGCATTACTTCCGTAGTTTCCACAACCAAACGTACACTTCATGCGCACCCATTGGGACACGACGATGTCTTCGGGTTTGATCCATTTGAAGTCGGAGTATCCATGTTCTGCGAATAGTGCTTCAAGGTCTGCTTGATTATTCATGTTAGAATCCTTTGCTTTCTGACCGTCCACCCAGATTTGGCGACTAAGTGAAGAAGCCATCCTTTGCCAACTCCCAATCCACGGCTAGCTGGGGCTCGCTTTGGGTTGGTAAAACAGATTGTTGGTGAGGGTGTTGACGTACCACTCGATAATCATGCTAAGAATCGCAATGATCCCCATGATTGCGAACGCATAGGGGACAAAATACAACATGGGTTTTTCGCGCAACCGTTCACCAAAATAGAGCACATACGGCTGATGGAGCAGATAGAGTCCGTATGAGTAAGCGCCGACATTGATGAGGGCGGATCTCACCACAAGCAGTCGGTCGACCCAGCGGGCGCATTGGGCAAGAATGATGGTAAGACCGGTGCCAATGAAACCATCGGTGAAGACATGGAAAAAGACCGGTTGATAACTGTAGACGCCCAGTACATAGATCACGATTCCAGCAAGGAACGTTTTTCCCGAAAACAGGCGCTCCTCCACCAAACTCCGATGTTCGCTGTAATACCAGGCCAATGCCATCCCCGTCGCGAACTCCCAGAGCCGCCCCATGAAGAGAGCCCCCTGAGCATAATCGCTGTTCGCATGGAGCACGTCCACCAGAAGGAAGCGGGTGGCGATCGTTGCCAAAATGCTCAAGACCAGGAATTGCGCGGGACCGAGTTTTTGCATGAGGCGAAAGAGCAGCGGGAACACCACGTAGAGCTGAATGAGCAGCCCGAAATACCACCAGGCCGGAACGAGATAATAAAACACGGCATCAGGCGGGTAGCAGCGATCCCCGAGGAAGCTCAGCAAGAACCGGTAGTCGATGGGATCTTTCACGGCAACAAAGGGTGAGACCAGGCAGATCAGGTGTCCAAGCCAGTACAAAGGGAACAGGCGCAGCACCCGTCGCCGATACCAGTGTCCCCACCCCCCCGACGGCATTCCCTTTTTCACCAGCGAGTAGGTCAAGCCAAAGCCGCTGGCAACAACGAAAACGGCAACCGCCTGCGACCCCCTCTCGAAAATGGCGGCAAGCAGCCCATCCAAGACGCAGCCGATGGTTCCCAGAAAAGATGATGGTGCACATCCTTCCATAAATGCTGGAAATGAGGCAAAGCCGAGAATCCATGGATGGCGGCCGGCATCGTAACCCATAAAAAAATGGAACATCGCAATCCAGAGGATGGAAATTCCTCTCATGCTATCAAACCAGGTAAGCCTTGCCGTCTTAGCTTGTGGTATGGACATATTCGAACGAACCTTAGTACAGCTCCACAGAAATAGGTGTCCGTTGTCACTCGTCATGCCCGCGAAGGCGGGCATCCAGGCTCTTCTTCTGGATTCCCGCCAAAAGCATGCGGGAATGACGTTGTTGGCTTATGGTCACTTTTTTCTGCGGTCGTGTGCTTAGAGTTATGACGATGCCCACAGACTACTAGTCATTAAGGGGGCGTCCAAAAATAAAAGGCCTTCTTTTACCACGAAGAACACGAAGGACACGAAGTGATTTCTTCGTGCTCTTCGTGTTCTTCGTAGTTCAAAAAAGGGTTGAAATGGGTGCAAGTTATTTTTGGACAGTTTCTAACCACTAACCACTAACCACTAACCACTAACCACTGATCACTGATCACTTTACAATCCTGCTCTTGCCATCAAGCTGCCAAGCACTTTTTCTGCCGCGAAATACTCGGCGGCAATTTCTCGGGCGGCGCGGCAACTCCCCGCATAATCACTTTCAATGACATCGACGGCAGCGAGAATATCCTCCATGGTGCGAAAGCCGAACAGCCCCTTTCCGGTGGGCAGGAATTTGCTGAAACCCGTTTCCTGGGTGATCACCGGGCGTCCCGCCGCCAGATAGCAGCAGGTGCGGTCGCTGAACCAGCCGGTCCGAGGGCGCACCACCTGGTCTTTAGCCACCGTAAATTCCCCCCGCGACCGTTGGATGTAGGTGCGGTAGCGATCGA
Organism: Syntrophobacteraceae bacterium; assembly: GCA_017881795.1. Classification (GTDB taxonomy): domain Bacteria; phylum Desulfobacterota; class Syntrophobacteria; order Syntrophobacterales; family Syntrophobacteraceae; genus JADGQM01. The sequence continues at coordinate 4,338 of JADGQM010000148.1, read as the reverse complement.
TATCCTGCGAGATGGGCAAGGAATGGACAATATTCCAACCATGAGTGCGGAGTAAACGTTCTGTCGGCTCGTCGAGTACCACTGCCAGTTCGAAGTGCGCAGTACGGCGTTGCGGAAGGTCGATGAATCTAAGAAACTCCCGGTCCTTAGTCCAATAATACACCTCTCCCTGGAAGGTCAGATCCTTGCCTTTATTGTGCCAGGTGGTGATGGTGCTGTAGGCGGAGGTGGCGGAAGGCTCATAGGGATTTTCCCAAAGCTCGAGAGCCACCGGCTGGCGGGTAGGCAGCCAGGTGAACCGCTCGACCGGGACGCCACAGTCAGGTGAGCCCAGGTTTTCCCCAAAACTAAAGTGGATGTCATGGGCGGCCAGCGCTTCGATGGTCGGTTGGTCCCCCTGAGCCACCTTAATCTGCACGGCGAACGGATCGGTCTCAACATAAATCCGGCGCGGGCAGGCAAGATGTTCTTCGCGCAGTTCCTGGGAGGCCGTGACATTAAGAAACGCATCGGCTTCGCGATAGAGCTTCAGCAGATCCTCCTCGGTCATGCCATAACACTTGCCCCCCGGATAGTTGCCGCGAAAGGCCCATTTCCCCTCAAAGCCATGAGCCTTAAGGATGGGGGCTACGGCTGCAATATTGTCCGAGGCGTCGGGAGTGAATTCATAGCTCTCGGCATGGTAGACCCACCGTCCGGAGTCTTCCACATAATACACATCGTAACCCAGGCGCCGAAGCCCGATGAGGTAATGCAGGAACTGATACGTCACCCCCGCCAGCGGATACCAGAAGATGATTCCAAAAACGATGACTTTGCCTTTGACGCCACGCTTATCGGTCATATCGAATTACTTCCCCTGTTTCAGATGTCTTCAATCATCTTGCCAAGGACCTTGCTGGAATCGAAATATTCATCGGCGATTGACCGAGCTGCCCTGGCGTGTCGCTCATAGTTCCGTTCAACTTCAAGGATCCCTGCAACCGCTTCCTCTGCCGTACTGAACGGAAGCAACCCCTCGCCACCGGGATAGACCGAGCTGAATCCCGTATCCTGCACCACCACCGGGCGGCCCGACGCGAGGTAGCAGGCGGAGCGGCAACTGAACCATCCCGTGCGCATGGCTACGTAAACGTGTTTGGCGGGAGATATCTCACCACGCGACTGGTGAATGAATTCCTGGTAAGTGGCTGGGGTCAGGGTCTGCTCAGGCCCGTCCACCACCTGCCAACCGTTCTCCGCAAGGAGATCGAGCGGCGCCTTCACTCCGCCTACGGCAATTTTGAGCGGTACTTGAAGCTGTTTTGGAAGTTCCATCAGCTTCTCAAATTCGGCGCCTTTGCTGGCATATTCGATGCCCTGGTAGATGAGTTTCCCCTTAAACGCGTTCCAGGTCATGATTGTCGTCCAGGGAAGGGAGTGGGATACCGGTTCGCGCGCAAGGGACTCCCACAAATCCAACACCACCGGCATGCGCGTGGGCTTCCAGGCGAATTCCATGCGCGGGACGGTGCAGTCGGACCCGTAGATATTTTCGGCATAAGTGAAATGCTGATCATGATCTTGAACGCTCTGACACCATCGCTCCACGTTTTCGGACCATGCCAGTCGCTCGCTCAACATGATCTGGTTGTAGCCGGGATCGGTGTCGAGGAATACCTTGGTGCATCGAGGCGATAGGTTTTCGGGGATCATACATGCACCACTAACATTGAAGAAGAGATCGGCGGTTTCGGCCACGCGGTCAAACCGCTCCCGACTCATCCCGAAACTGGTTTCATGCAAATGGAGGTAATGCCAGCTCTGCACCAGGTCCGGTGCATACCTCCGGAAGAAGTTCAGGATGTAATTCGCTGAATAGTCGCCTTCCGGAGTATTGGTCTTTTGCACCGGATGGTACGGCCAGCTCCAGGTGTCTTCATGGTAGTAGACATCGTGTCCCAGGCGCGCCAGTCCCACCGCGTATTGCAGGTAATCCCAGGCCACCCCGCCCACTGGATACAAGCCAACCAGGCCGGTGACAATAATGCGCAGTCGTGAATTCGTCATCGTATATCCTTTGAAGCTGTTTTCATCTTTTTCTCACCACGAAGGACACGAAGAGCACGAAGAAGCTAAAGGCGAAAACGCCCAACCCTGTCTCCCAGTCGTTTCTCCCGGAAAAGAACCCTTTCGTTCGTGTGTTTCGTCTGTTTCGTGGTTGATATTGAGTTCCACCCTCACGAGGCATAAATGGAACACTTCCTCACCGCGAGAGCAGCCTCATGCAGAGCTTCCGAGAATGTAGGATGACCGTGCACCGCACGGGCAAAGTCCTTGGAAGTCATATTGAATTCCAGGGCGAGCACGCCTTCGCCGATCATATCCGAAGCCCGAGGCCCAAAAATGTGGACACCCAGAATGCGGTCGGTCCGGGCATGGGTAATGACTTTCACCAGCCCCTCCGTTTCTCCCCTGCAGCGCGCGCGCCCGGTGCCCGTAAAGGGGTAAGTGCCGACACCGTGTTCAATTCCACGCGCATGCACCTGTTCTTCCGTCAAACCCACGCTTGCCACTTCCGGAGAGGTATAAACCACTGCCGGGATGGCGTCATAATTCACCTCACCAGGAAGGCCAACCAGGCATTCAGCCGCCGCCACCCCCTCAGCGGAAGCCTTATGCGCCAGCATTGGCCCAGCGATGAGGTCCCCGATAGCAAGGATGGAAGGAACGCTCGTGCGGTAGTGCTCATCGACCCACACCTGACCGCTGCCGAGATCAAGCCTCACGCCGACGTCTTCCAACCCCAGGCCGCGGGTGAGGGGGCGCCGTCCGACCGCTACCAGGAGGCGGTCACAGGTGATCTCTTCTTCCCGCCCGTCAGATTCCACCGCCAGGTGAACCTGGTCCGCTTCCACCCGAGCAGCGAGCACTTTGGTGCGCAGGCGGAAGGTAAAACCCTGTCTGGTAAGTGATCTCTCCAGGGCTCGCCCGATTTGCCCGTCCAGGTTGGAGGCGATGGTCGGGAGCATCTCGATGACCGTTATTTTGGAACCCAACCGGCCCCAGACCGACCCCAGTTCCAGGCCGATATAGCCCCCACCCACAATGGCCAGATGTTCAGGAACCGACGCAAAGGTCAGGGCTTCTGTGGAGCTCACGATCCTCGAACCATCGAAGGGAAGGCCGGGCAGGGAAACCGGTTCACTGCCGGTTGCCAACAGGATCGATTTTGCTTCGATGAGCGTGCGATCACCGCTGAGTGTTCCCTCGCCGCCATGAGTGACCTCGACTTTATCCTTCTCCACCAGACGGGCGGATCCATAAAAGACCTCGACCTTGTTGCCCTCCAGCAGTTTTCGAACATTGTCGCTCAGCTCCCTCACGACTTGATCTTTTCGGGACATCATGACCGCTAAATCGAGTTCTATCTCTTTGATCAGAATCCCATGCTCGGCCAGCCGGCTCTTCGCTATGTGGTAATATTCGCTGGAATCGAGCAAAGCCTTGCTGGGAATACACCCAATGTTCAGACACACGCCCCCGAGTCGCAACTCCTTCTCGACACAGACCACTTTCAGTCCGAGCTGAGCCGCGCGCACGCAAGCCACATAACCCCCAGGGCCGGCGCCGATGACGCAGAGGTCGTAAATCTTCTTTTCCGCCATTTCATATCTCCAGCATAATCCGCTCGGGATTTTCGACACATTCTTTGATGCGTTTCAGAAAAGAAACCGCTTCCCGCCCATCGACAATGCGGTGATCGTAAGTTAGAGCAACGTACATCATGGATCGAATCACCACTGCACCACCAATTGCCACCGGCCGGTCTTCAATTTTGTGCAGGCCCAGGATGCCGCTTTGCGGCGTGTTCAAGATCGGGGTGCTCAGCAGCGAGCCATAGACTCCACCATTGCTGATCGTGAAGGTGCCGCCCTCAAGGTCAGCCAGCTCCAGACGATTCTCCTGGATCTTCTTGACGTAGTCGAGAATTGCTTTCTCCAGGCCGGCATGGCTCAGTTGGTCGGCATGACGAATCACCGGAACCACCAGGCCTCGCTCGGCCCCAATGGCCACTCCGATATGATAGGTGTGGTGATAAACAATGTCCTGACCATCAATGAAGGCATTCACCGCCGGATATTCCTGCAAAGCGCTCACCGAAGCCTTGATAAAAAACGACATGATTCCCAGAGAGACACCGTATTTGGCCGTGTATGCTTCTCTGAACTGAGCGCGCATGGCCTGCACCCGGCTCATGTCAACCTCGTTGAAGGTCGTGAGCATGGCAGTGTTTTGCCTTGCACTGAGGAGCCGTTCCGCAATCCGCTGGCGAATGCGGGTCATGGGCTTGCGGGT
>JADGQM010000462.1 GCA_017881795.1 Syntrophobacteraceae bacterium | reverse complement strand
GTCGACAATGACATTCTCCCAGGCTATAAAAGATGCCCTTGTAATCGAAATGCAGCGGGATCCCAACGTCTATATCGTAGGAGAAGACGTGGGGACGTTTGGTGGTTGTTTTGGCGTAACCCAAGGATTGCTCGAGCAGTTCGGCCCAAAAAGGGTGCGTGATACGCCCATTACCGAGGCTGCCATCGTCGGCTTGGCGGTAGGCTCTGCGTCGTGTGGGCTGCGGCCGGTAGCCGAGCTGATGTTCGTCGACTTCATCGGGTGCTGCATGGATCAGCTCTTCAATCAGGGCGGCAAAATGAAATTCATGTTCGGGGGGAAGGCCAAGATCCCCATGGTCCTGAGAGCCGCCTGCGGGGCGGGGATTGGCGCTGCGGCCCAGCATTCCCAGTGCCTGGAGTCCTGGTTCATGCACATGCCGGGCGTCAAAGTGGTCATGCCGAGTACCCCCGCTGATGCCAAAGGCCTGCTCATTTCTTCCATTCGCGACGACAATGTTGTAGTCTTCCTGGAGCATAAGATCCTCTACGCCCTTCAGGGCGAAGTCCCCGACGGGGAATACACAATCCCGCTGGGCAAAGCCGACATCAAGCGCGAAGGAAAAGATGTGACCGTGATCGCCACGGCACAAATGGTCCACGTAGCGCTGAGCGCCGCCGAGAAGCTGGCCGCTGATGGCGTGAGTGTCGAAGTGGTTGACCCGCGCACGCTCTCGCCGCTTGATGAGGAGACCATCCTGGGCTCGGTGCGCAAGACCCATCGCGTGGTCATCGTCACCGAAGAAGTGAAGTTCGCCGGATCCAGTGCGGAACTTGCCGCTCTGATTGCCGAAAAGGCCTTCGATCGCCTCGATGCGCCCATCGTTCGCGTGGCCCCTCCCCTTGTGCCGGTGCCGTTCTCTCCGGCCTTGGAGAAGGAATACGTCCCCAGCGAGGATAAAGTCGTGGCGGCCATCAAGACGGTTATGGAATAATCCTAGGACGAATGCCGCGACGCGAAGACGTGGCGATAGGGAGACGCGGTGAGGGTGGGGTGCGAAGACTTGAGGAGCTCTGGGAAGTAGAAATGGGGGAACCGGGTGTGCCAAACGAGAGGCACTTGGTGAAGAGACAGATTATCTGGAGCAAGGTCTTGGGCTTTGAGCCATCCCCCCGTCAGCGTGTCTCCGCGTCTTCCCCTCTCCGTGTCCCCGTGTCATCGTAAGGAGGGAAACGGCTTTGGCGCTTGTGGGGATCATTGCGAATCCGGAATCGGGTAAGGATATCCGAAGACTGGTGGCCTATGGCAGCTGTTTTGACAATCAAGAGAAGGTGCGCATCGTGCGCCGGGTGCTCCTGGGGCTGCGGGCGGTGGGCGTCGACCGGGTCTGTTATATGCCGGATTACCACGGCATCGTGCCGCGGGCTCTGGACAGCTTGAAGATCGATATGGCGATTGACCCGCTGGTTTTCGACGCGCGGGGGGACCAACGGGATTCCACCACCGCGGCGCGCCTCATGGAGGAGCAGGGAGCAACCTGTGTGGTGACCCTGGGTGGAGATGGCACCAATCGGGTCGTCGCCAAGGGAACCACACAGATCCCTATCCTGCCGATTTCCACGGGCACCAACAATGTCTTTCCCTATATGGTCGAAGCGACGGTGGCGGGTCTGGCCGCGGGTCTGGTTGCCACGGGTGCGGTACCGCTGGGGGAGAGCACCTTTCGGTCCACACGGCTGGATGTCAAGGTGGGGGATAAGGTGGTCGACCTGGCCATCGTGGATGTGGCTGTCTGCGACGATCTCTTTGTGGCCTCGAGGGCCATCTGGGACTTCCGTAAGATCACCCAGATCTTTTTGAATCGCGCCGAACCGAGTTCTATCGGTTTTTCCTCCATCGGGGGACTGCTTCATCCGGTACGAGCGGAGGAGGAGCTCTGCCTGTGCCTCGAACTGGGAGGCACGGGCAGTTTTGTCAAGGCGCCGGTGGCTCCCGGAATCATTGAACGAGTGTTCATCAAGGGCAGCCACCTCATGCGGGTCGGCGATGAAATGCCAATCGAGGGGGCTCCTTGTGTTCTGGCCCTGGACGGAGAACGCGAGGTGGAGGTGCGGCGGGGTCAGGACGCGGCCATTCGCCTGGCTGCGGAAGGACCGGTAGTGGTGAATGTCCAGCGCACGATGAGCAACGCCATGAAGAGAAGGCTCCTCGTCTCGGCGACAGACCATGCTGCTGCTTCTTGACGGGGGAGAAAGTGGCGGTGGTCTGCCAGGTGACTGCCGGCTGCCCCACGGCAGAGTTTTTTCCGGTGCCGGCGGTTGCTCCTGAAGCGGCACCGAGGAGGGAGGTTTCATAAAAAGCATGTCCAGATTTTGCGCCATGTCACCGAAGCTGATGCTCATCCGATGCTTCTCTATTTCCCTGCTTACGGCGTGCTGGCTGGTGTCTATGAACACCCGCGGCGAAGCTTCGTGGTTCATTGACGCAGAAAGGTTCCACGTTTCAGTGCATGGACAAACCTCCTGTGTTGAATGTCACAGTGCCACCCCGCAGGAGCACCCGCATCCTGATCCGGCGAATGTCGACAAACCCTTGCGTGGCTTCTTTCGCCTTGATCAGTGTAGCGGATGCCATGAGGACGTGGTAACGCAGATCGACCAGGGGACTCACGGCGGCAAGCCTGTCAAAGAGCCGCAGGAGGAAAAGGTCTGCGTCTCTTGCCACGATCCCCACTATCAGTTGAGTACCACCAACCCACCCTCTGGTTTTGACCCCGGGAAGGCGGTGAGCGAACAGTGTGGTGCCTGCCATGTTCAGCGGCCTGGTCAGCCAACTCTTTCCGCTCAGGACGAGAAGTGCATGGCCTGTCATCGTGCCATCCCCGGCGACAGTGCGGAGGGCGCCAGGAAGGTTGGGGCTTTTTGTCTTTCCTGTCATAATGTCGATCGGAAAGAGACAGAGGTTTCTGCTTCAGCTTTTCCAAGAATTGACGGGCGGGCTTATGAGGCTTCCACGCATCATCAGCTGGC
>JADGQM010000147.1 GCA_017881795.1 Syntrophobacteraceae bacterium | reverse complement strand
CCTGTGCTTTTTCTTCCATTTCCTGATAAAGATGTCCTTCGAAATGGACCCGATGCGATCGATAAACAACTTGCCATTCAGGTGATCCATCTCGTGCTGTAAAGCTATGGCAAGGAGACCGGAGGCTTGGATTTCCACCGGGTTCTGATGCTCATCAACTCCGCGCACGGTGACCTGATTAAACCGCTTCACCGCGGCGAAGAATTCCGGAACACTCAGGCAACCTTCCTCAAAGGTAATCTCCCCTTCAGCGGCGACGATTTCAGGATTGACCAGGATGATAAGACCGCATTCGTAATCGGGTTTTTGGAGATCGATGACCAGCACCTGTTGTGGTTTGCCCACCTGGTTTGCGGCTAAACCGATACCAGGAGCATTATACATGGTCTCTGCCATGTCTTCTATCAATTTGCAGAGATTTCGATCAAATATTCTTACCGGGGAAGCCTTCACCCGCAGAATCTGGTCAGGATAAGTACAAACATTCAACAAAGCCATCCGTTGTTCCTTGCTTCCGGGCGGAACACCGCACGCATACCTATGATTAACGTGTTTTGAACGCTGCATACAAAGCGTATCATGACGTTCTTCTCTTAGCCCTTTATTCTAAACCCACTGAAGCTTCTTTTCAACCGATTCCCGTGTCGTTGCGGCCTTCAATTTTCTTGCCTGATTGAGCGCTTTGAGCGAAGAGCCGTCAAAATGGTTACGTTAACGATTGCACACCAGGGCGGTATGTGATACACAGTGCAAACTTTTATCACTGCGAGCTGAAAGGAGTATTAGCGATGAATTGGCCTTGGGTTGTGGGAATGTGCATTCTGTCTATTGTTCCGGGGATTATTGGCGGTGGACTTTTCTTTTCAATCTTTGAGAATTGGACAGCGGTGATTGTCTGGGTGATCGTACTCTTCTGTATCCTGCTGGCGATTCTCACCAAGGGAGTGAAGAGAGGGATACCAGCGCACTGAAAAACCTCAGTATGGCTCTTGGCTCTTAGCTCTTGGCCGTTGGCTCTCGGCGGTTGCGTGGAGGGGTGACCCTTATTGGGGCGGACCTGTTGACAGTCATGCCGGGGAGATTGACGAGGTTAGTAGAGCTCAGGGGACAGGCGATGGAGTGCAAAAAAGAAGAGAATCTTCAAAAGTGCAACTGCAGCTACGATCCGTGTGCCAGAAAGGGTATCTGCTGTGAGTGCCTGCAATATCATCTGAAAAGCCGCCAGTTGCCCGGCTGTTGTTTCCCTCGTGATGCCGAAAGAACTTATGATCGGTCCTTCGAACATTTCGCCCGTTTGGTGAAAGAAAAGAAAGTCTGAGGATATGGGAGGCAGCTATCCCATCCGGCGGTGGCCCCGGATCGATAGCTGCTTCCAGACCCTTTCAGTCGCAGGCGCATAACCCGGCGTTATCCATTTCATAAAGCCTTCTTAGCCGTCCCGGTATCTCCCACATTTTCATGAGTAGTCCCGTTTCTGCCGGGACCAGGTGTTCCCATGCCTCCCCCAAGGCCATCCTTTTACGAATTTCACCGGCACTCAGTCCTTTGTTGTCCGGATCCTTTGTCCAGAGCACCTCCGTTTTAAGTCCCACGGCCTTAAACTGTTCGAGCTTCCGCTTTCCCCACTCGTCATAAATGGTAAGGTAAAATGTTGCGTCCATGGGCAAGTAATGTCGGTAGAGTGCGGGCAAATTAATGGGAAAGGGAACCACGGAAAAATCCCCATGGTCCAGGCCAGCCCCAAGGAGTACCCATCGAACCATGGTATAGCGTTCAAAATAGGTGAGTGGGTTGGCCAGGGGGCAGCTCCGGTTAGGATCTGCGGGATCGTCTCGGGTCAGCATTGGGTCGGGATTAGTAACCCCCACGACCAGGTGACGGCAGCGCGCCTTCCCGGCCAAGAGGTAGCTCAAGTGATCGTTGTGCAGCACCTGGAACCGACCGTGAATCACCCCGCGATCATCCATTTACCTTGTCTCCTCGATTTCTTACCACCACCTCAGGTACGTTCTCAATAAGCATGGGCAAATCGACTCGTCTGAAACTTCTGGATTCCCGCTAGAACCATGCGGGAATGACGAGGAGTCGCTGCATACGTCATTCCCACGCAGGCGGCAATCCGGAGGTTATTTAATTGATTGCCCTAGCCGCAACTATTGAGAAGTCACCGCCTCAGCAGATCTCCCCATCACCGTGTCTCCGTGTCTCCGTGTCTCCCCATCCTCCCATCTCCGTCACTCGCCAGGGATACCCGAAGCAGCCGTTTCAGTACCACCATATTCGAGTGCAGAGCAAGATAGAAAAGGGCAATTACCGGAGTGGAGGCCCAGAGCGGGGTGAGGAGGGCAGAGAGCACGATCACCGTAACTCTTGTGCCTTTGCTTGCCAGGGTGGGCCTGCCGAGGTCAATCCCCAGGCTCTCAGCGCGAGCACTCGAATAACTGATCAAGCTGCTGCCAATGAGGGCGAACGCTCCGAGGGCAAGCAATACCCAAAGCCTACCAAAGACCGCTACCCTTGCCAGGTATATCACCAGGCCAATGACCAGGGCCCCGTCGGCATAACGATCCACGACGGAATCCATGAAGGCGCCGACTCGGCTTTCTCTTCCGGTCAAGCGCGCGAGTTGACCGTCCACCCCGTCCAGAATCTGCGAGAAAGCTGCGGTCAGGCCGGCAAGAAAAGCCCATCCCAAAGCAAACAGCAACCCGGCCAGCACTCCCAATCCCGCTGAACCCACCGTGACCATCCACGGACGCAGCCAACTCACCCCGACCAGCTTTGGCGTGATGCGGGCTGAGAGTTGGCATTTGATCCATTTGAGGATGAAGCGATCGGTCGGTTTGGTTCTCCAATCGCGCCGAGCGGAAGTCTCATTCACCACGTCAAACCCCTTTTGTCCACGAATGCACACGAAGATACACCAATAAAATGAAAGTCCCAAAAATCTTTCGTGCAAATTCGTGTAACTTCGTGGACAAAGATAAACTTCGTGTGACTTCGTGGATAAAAAAAGGAATGGCCGCAGCCATTCCTCCTGTAAGTCCCGTATGCCAAACGAAGAAGCGCTTATTACGCGGCTTTTTCGAGCCTTACCGCACACACCTTGTATTCAGGAATTTTTGCTATGGGATCGTGTGCCGGATTGGTGAGGATATTGGCACAGCTTTCAACAAAATGGAAGGGCATGAAGAGGACACCCGGCTCGACTCGATCGGTAGGCATGGCTTTCACGACAATGTGACCACGACGTGAGACCACCCGCACTTCATCGCCACGGCGCACGCCCAACCGCCTGGCATCCTCAGGATTCACTTCCAGATAGCCTTCCGGCATCTCGGCGTGGAGTGAAGGCGAATTCCGGGTCATGGTTCCGGTATGATAATGGACATGGACCCGGCCCGTGGTGAGCCACAACGGATACTCCTCATCGATTGTTTCCGCAGGAGGCTTGTATTCAATCGCATGGAACAGCCCCAGCCCACGAGTGAACCGCCCGCTGTGCAAGAATTTAGTACCTGGGTGGTCCTTATTCGGGCAGGGCCAGCAGAGTCCTTCCCCGTCGAGCCGATCATACGTTATGCCGCCATAGGAGGGGGTGAGCCGCGCAATTTCGTCCATGATCTCCGCCGGCGAACGGAAATTCATCGGATACCCGAAGCGCGTCGAGACTTCCTGCATGATCTCCCAGTCGGCGCGCGCGTCGCCTACCGGCTCGATGGCTTTTCGCACCCGCTGCACCCGCCGTTCGGTGTTGCTGAACGTGCCATCCTTTTCCGCAAAGGAGGCCCCGGGTAGCACCACGTGGGCCAGTTCCGCCGTCGGCGTGAGGAAAATATCCTGAACCACCAGGAATTCGGCACTGCGCAAGGCCTTTTCCACATGGTTCACGTCGGGATCGCTCATCATTGGATTTTCCCCGACCACATAGAGGGCCTTTACCGACCCTTCCACAAGTCCCGAAAGGATGCCGGGAATGGTTAGCCCGATCTTATCGGAAAGCTTTGCGTTCCACGCTGCCTGGAATTTGTTCTGAATATCCGGTATGTTGACGGCCTGGTATCCGGTATAGACGTTGGGCAATGCGCCCATATCGCAGGCGCCCTGGACATTGTTCTGACCCCGCAAGGGGTTGACTCCCGTGGCTTCCCTGCCAATCTGCCCGGTAAGCATGGCGAGGTTGGCAAGAGCCTTGACATTGTCAACCCCGGTGGTGTGCTGGGTGATGCCCATGCAGTAAACGATGGAGGCGGCCTGAGCCTTGGCGTACCATTCGGCCATGGTGCGGATGTCATCAGCTTTGACCCCGGTGATTTCCGCCACTCGCTCCGGGGGATAATCTTCCGTGACCTTACGAAATGCATCAAACCCTTCGGTGCGTTCATCGACGAACGCCTGGTTATGCCACCCATTTGCCAGGATCACCTGCATGATCCCGTTGAGCAGCGCCACATCGGTGCCAAGATTCTGCCTGACATGGAGGTCGGCCTTGAGCGCCAGCTGAATCTTTCGGGGATCAGCGATCACCAGCCTGGCGCCTTTTTCCTTAGCTCGGAAAATGCGCGTCGCCACCAGAGGATGGCTGGAAGTGGTATTGGAGCCGATCACCAGGATGCAGTCGGCGTTTTCGAGCTCGGCAATCGAGTTGGTCATCGCTCCACTGCCAAAAGCGGCGGCAAGACCTGCCACCGTGGAAGAGTGTCAGAGGCGGGCGCAGTGGTCGACGTTGTTGGTCCCCACTGCCGCGCGCGCGAACTTCTGGATGAGGTAGTTTTCCTCATTGGTGACTTTCGCCGAAGCCAGAAAGGCGAGGCTGTCGCTGCCGTGCTTCTCCTTGATCTCCCAGAGTCTTCCCGCAGTATAGTCCAGAGCTTCTTCCCAGGAAGCTTCCGTGAGCGCTCCGTTCTTGCGGATCAGCGGTCGCGTGAGACGGTTGGGACTGTGGATGAACTCATGGATATTCCAGCCCTTCACACACAACTTCCCTTCGTTCACTGGGGTGGTCTTGCAGGGAATGGTATTGACCACACGACCATCGAGGACTTCCAGGTAAAGGCCGCACCCGCAGCCGCAATAAGCGCAGGTGGTCAGTACGGTGCGGTAATCCATCCAGTGCTCCTTCTAATGTTTGGGGGCTTCGCCCAGGATATTGAGAGGCGACTTTTCTTTTGGGTCCCCGTAACCCGGTCGGTAGTGAAATTCCTCATCAATGATATCGGCCACTTTTTTGTAGAGCGTGCGCAACGGGATGTCCGCCGGACAGGCTTCGTTGCAGAGACCGCAGTCAATGCAGCGTCCCGCCATGTGGACGGCCCGGGTCAGGTGAAAGATGGGGTTTTCCGGTGGCAGGTCACCCGTATGAATGAAATCGTCCTTCTCGAGGGTGCATTCTTTGCAAAAGCAGACCGGACAGATATCGCGGCAACCATAGCACTTGATGCATTTCGCGAACTGGTCCAGCCAATGCTCCAGGCGGCTCTCCAAAGATAGCGACTCAACGTTGGCGACCGAGACGAACTCCGAGCCTTCGGCTTTTTCCCCCGCTACAAATTCATCGGGAAACGGCTTCAGGCACTCACACGCTTCAGCCAGTTCCTGCGGGCAGGCAATCCCCACTGGGACAACCTTTTCCGGATTCAGCTGGTTCCAGCTATAAAGGGTCTTGAGACCCCGTTCGTCACAACCCCGCACCAGAACCCCGAAGACTTCTTCCGGATAGCAGCGGGCAAGATTGACGAGCAGCTTGTTGAGAGGATAACGCGTATCCCCGGGCCTCTCACGGTCACCCACGACCAATTCATCGAGATCATCCGGGCTGGAAAAAAGGAATGGGCCAATATTGCCCTGCATTGTCCTCAGGCCCCAAAAGCCTTTGATCCTTCCTGATGCCAACAGCTCTTTTACTTTGGCTTTGACCTTTTCATTCATGGGGAAACCTTTTTGTCAATTCCTGTTGAGAATTTGGAGGCACCGCAAAGGTCGCCGAGGGCGTAGAGAAACAACCTTTCATGCCGCGACCTTTAGCCTTGATGGACCCAACGCCTTGATGAGGTTCGTAAACTCGGTGATGGCTTGAGCGAATTTTGGCCCTTCGGCGGCGGATACCCATTCCAACTGCAGGCGGTCCTGCTCGATCCCGGTAAATGCCAGCAATTGCTTCATCACGGCGATGCGTTTGGTGGTCATGTAATTACCATACAGGTAATGGCAGTCACCGATATGTCAGCCACCCACGAAAACTCCATCCGCTCCTCTCTGGAAGGCTTTCAGGATATGGTGCGGGGAGATCGTCGCCGAGCACATTACGCGAATGTTGCGAACATTCGGCGGGTACTGCAGGCGGCTCACACCCGCCAGGTCGGCTCCGGCGTAAGCGCACCAGTTACAGAGAAAAGCGAGAATCTTCGGTTCGAAGTCAGGCATATCCGACACTCCCTTTTTAAAAAGCGTCCACGAAGACACACTAAGCATTACGAAGGCACACTAAGAAAAGACTTTCTTGGAACCATCCACGAAGTCACACGAATAAACACGAAGGAAACAGAAAACCATTTTATTGAATCTACGTGTCTTTTCATGGAAAAAGAAGATTCGTGTATCTTCGTTCTTCTTCGTGTGACTTCGTGGACGCAATTATTCAGCCAGGGCCTCATCGATCTGGGCGTAAAGCTGCTGCGGCCTGAACCCCATAAGCTGCACGCTGCCTGAGGGACAGGTCGCGGCACAGCCCCCGCAACCTTTGCACAAAGCCTTATTGACCTGGCAGATGTGGCGATCTTCAAAATAGTTGATGGCGCCAAAGGGGCACACATCCAGGCATCCCTTGCAGCCTACGCACCTTTCGGGGTCGATCCCGGCGACCAGGCCACTGGTCTCGAGGTACTCCTGGGAGAGCACCGTTGCCGCCCGGGATGCGGCGGCCAGCGCCTGAGCTATGGACTCTTCAATGGGCTTCGGATAGTGCGCCAGCCCGCACACAAAAACCCCTTCCGTGGCGAAGTCTACGGGCCGTAGTTTGGCATGGGCTTCGAGAAAGAACCGGTCGCTGTTGAGCGGCACCTTAAAGAGATTGGCGAGCTCTTCCGCACCGCTTGGAAGGATGGCCGTAGCCAGATTGATGAAATCCGGCCTGAGTGCGATGGTTCTCCCCAGCACTTGGTCTCTTACGATTACCCGGAGGCCGCCATCGCCGTCCGCTTCCACCTTGGGCTTTTCCTCGAGCGGAAAGCGGATGAACAGGACCCCCAGGCTGCGCGCCTTCTGGTAGAGATCTTCGCGGCGGCCATAGGTACGGATGTCGCGGTAGAGGATGAAGACATCCATATCAGGGTTGAGCTCCTTGAGACGAATCGCACTGGCTACGCTGTGGGTGCAGCAGACCTTGCTGCAATAAGGCCGCTGCGGTTCCCGGGAACCCACACACTGGATGAAGACCGCGCAGGCGCCTTCGGTTATCAGCGGGTCCTTTCCGGCAATCAGTTCATCCACCTCGTGCCACTGGATAACCCGCGGATGCCTGCCATGGAGGTATTCTTCCGACACGAGGGGCTGCCCCCCGGTGGCCAGCACGGCCACCCCGTGCGCCACGGTCTTCGTCGTGCCGTCACTTCCCGTGAGCACGGACTGAAAATTACCCACAAAGCCTTTGACATCGGTAAGCCGGGTTTCCAGGTGGACGGTGATATTCGCGTTGGTGCGGACGCTCCCGATGAGGTCCACGAGGTAGCCTTGCACGTCCTCGCCGTTCCAGGTCCGGTGGATGAGCCGGGCTTCCCCGCCAAGCTCAAGACCCCGTTCGATCAGATCCACGGGAAACCCCTGCTCAGCCAAACCCAGGGCGGCATTCATCCCGGCAAGGCCACCACCAACCACCAGGGCACTTCGCGTTATCCCGAGACGCTCCTCGCGCAGGGGTTCAAGGAGACTCGCCTTGGCCACCGCCATCCTCACTAGATCCTTGGCCTTGATGGTGGCGGCATCGGGGTTGTTCTGGTGGACCCAAGAATCCTGATCCCGGATGTTCGCCATTTCAAAGAGATATTTGTTGAGGCCGGCGGCTCTGAGGGTTTCCTGAAAGAGTGGTTCGTGGGTGCGCGGCGAACAGGCCGCCACCACAACCCGGTTGAGCCTTTGTTGGGCAATGATTTCGCGGAGGCGATCCTGAGCGTCCTGAGAGCATGAAAAAAGATTTTCCTGCGTGTAGACGACATGGGGGAGGGTTTTTGCATACTCCACTACCTCTGGCACCCGCACGACGCCGGCGATGTTCACCCCGCAGTTGCAAACGAAGACGCCGATTCTCGGTTTTTCTGCCGATACGTCCACCTCCTGGGGAAACGTCCGTTCCTGCACGAGGGCGCCACGGGCAGGCGCAAGCTTGCGGGAAGCGGCACAAGCCGCCGCACTGGCTTCCATCACTGAATACGGAATATCCTTAGGCCCCTGGAAGGCGCCGCAGGCATAGATGCCCGGCACCGAGGTCTGCACCGGAGTAAAGGAGCTGGTCGCCGCGAAATGATACCCGTCAAGGGCAATACCAAGTCGTTCGGAGAGGTCCCGGGTCGAAGCTGAAGCTTCCAACCCCACCGAGAGAACTACCATGTCGAAGCTTTCGGTCTTTATCGTCCCCGTCTCGTCGGCATAAGTAAGTTCAAGAGCGTCGCTGTCAGGCACGCGATCGATGGTGTGAACCCGCGAGCGAAGGAAGCGCACTCCTTTGGCTTTGGCATCGTTGTAGTAGCGCTCGAAATCCTTACCGTAGGTCCGGATATCCATGAAGAAGATGGCCGTATCGAGCGGTTCTTTGCTGTGTTCCCCGGCAATTATCGCCTCTTTGATGGCATACATGCAGCACACCGCTGAGCAATAGCCGTTGTCACAATGATGGATATCGCGCGAACCAACACACTGAAGCCAGGCAATCTTCCGGGGTTCTCCGGCGATGCTTTCCCGTTCCTTCAGGGCAGTCAGCTTGCTCTCGGCATCTTTGGCCTTATCAGCCAGAGAAAGCCATCGTTCCAGGTCCGCCTTGCCCGAAGCCGTCGCGGCCTCGTCGTTTTCCAGGATTTGGGCAGTGTGCACGCCATGCTTTGCTTCGAGCTGTTGCAACTGGCTGGCAAGTTTTTGAAGCTGCTTCTCCTGAGAAGCGATATCGCTTCTTAGACCCATGACGGATGGCTGGATCAGATGTCCCGCCGTAGGACCGCCGGCGCTGAGCAGGCGTTCAAATTCCACCGCGGTCACAACATTGGGATGGTTGGCGTAAAGGTATGTATCGAAGCGACTGGGGTCGAACGCCTGGAAACCACCGGCAACTATGATCGCGCCGACTTCGAGCTGGAGCATGGTTTCTGTTTGCTCATAATCAACGGCATCCGCCGGGCAGACCTTGGCACAGATCCCACACTTCTTTCCCTGCCCGAGTTGCCGGCAATGCACCGGGTCGATTACATACGCTGATGGAATGGCCTGGGCATAAGGTTTGTAGATCGCCTTACGGTCTCCCAGGCCGGTGTTGTATTCATCCGGAACAGCCGTCGGGCATTTTTCGACACAGCTGCCGCAGGCCGTGCATCGATCCATGTTGACGTAGCGAGGTTTCTGACGGAGCCTCACCTGAAAATTGCCTTCGCTGCCGCTCACGCTCTCCAGTTCAGCACAGGTAGTCAGGCAGATATTGAGATGCCGGCCGACCTCGACCAGCTTGGGCGAGAGAATTCACATGGCACATTCATTGGTGGGAAAGGTCTTGTCGAGCTGCGCCATGACCCCCCCGATGGCCGGCGCCGTTTCCACCAGGTGCACGTAGAAACCTGAGTTCGCCAGATCCAGGGCGGCCTGCATGCCGGCAATGCCCGCCCCGAAGATCATCACCGAACCCTGCGGGGAGGTGCTGGAGGTCGCTTGCATAAGGTACTCCTT
>JADGQM010000461.1 GCA_017881795.1 Syntrophobacteraceae bacterium | reverse complement strand
TTTGGTTCAAGTAAAGATGCCCACCAAATTTCTCCCCGTCGCATTACCAGTCATCAGGAGCAAGGGTGGAAAACTGCATCTTGGCTAGAATTGGGTCCAACCCCGGCGCACCTTCCTGATAAACAGCGTTAAGTCGCTCCGTGATTCGGTACTCCCGGCACCGTTCCAAATACCCTGCAAGCGCGGCAGAAATCAACTGGCTGCGTTTTCTTGCCATCTCCTCGAGCTGGTTAAATCTTTCCTCCGGAAGTGATATGGCTGTTTTTAACCGTCTTCATCAAAGCATTCTCCTTTCAGTCGAAGTATAATTTTGGTGATACCGGGCCGCAACACAATTGTCAGAACGCAGGAAAGCTTCTCCCGACTTCCCGGAAACACAGATCAATGCTGCCCACCGGCACCCTGGGATCAAGACCCTTGCGGCCGTGGGTGACAAGAATCGCTGACTGGCGGTTTCTGAATGACAGGTCCGCACATTTCTCCTTCAGCGCTTGGCCTGCCGAAGACATTACGGCCCGGCCCCGGGCAGGTCCCTCCAGGCAGTCACCCGGACGTCTTGCCGCACATAGCTTTCATCGCCCCCGTAAACCAGATAGGCGGTCTCGACTCCGTGAGCCAGTTTGGAAAAATAGAGCAGCCCCTTGAGTGCATCCCGGGTGACGGTCTGGCCAGCCTTGATCTCCACACATTGCACCAGGAGACTCTCACGCCATTGATGGAGCTCTGCTTGCAGGCCACTCGCGTTTGGAGGCAACCTCAACCCGGCGGAGACCGGCGCCGGCGTGGCCCTGATTGGTCAATTAAACTTGATCTTTTGGCGTTCTGATTGTATTCGGGTTACTGGTAAGGATACAGGATAAAGGCATGAAAGGTCAGAATAAGAGAGGAATGATTATGAAACGGAATCTTTGTAAGCTCAGCATGGTTGCGATCGTATTAGTGGTGTCATTTGCACCCGCCTTGGTTGGCGCTGATGTGTTGATGAAGGAAAAACAGCATACCGACGGCATGACGGTCATGGGACAGGCACAGCCGGCCCAAGACAAGACTGCCACCATCTGGATCGCCAAGGACAAAATGATAAGGGAACAGGGAGATATTTCGACCATTGCAAAGCTGGACAATGACAAGGTGCTTATCTTTCACTTAAACCACGCGAAAAAGACCTATTTCGAATTGTCGATGGGGTCAAACGATCTCCAGGATGCCACTTCGGCCATGGTTGGGGAGCTCAAAGTGAAGGTCACGCCAACGACTGAAACCAAGAAAATCGGCAACTGGAACTGCAAGAAATATCTCCAGGAAATGGATATGGGCATGATGCCGGTGATCTCCGAAATCTGGGCCAGCGAGGATATTAAAATACCCCATTATGATTTGTACGAGAAACTTTCGACGGCGATGATGACGCAACAGCCCGGCATGAAAATGCCCATGCAGGCGATGCAGGAGGAGATGAAAAAGATCAAAGGAGTACCGGTGCTCACTTTAACCACCATGACCATGATGAAGAATACCACCGTAAAATCATCTCGCGAGTTGCTGGAGATCAAAGAAGCTACCGCCCCGGCCGGCGTCTTTGACATCCCTGCAGGATACACGAAGCAGGCCATGCCCCAGGGCATGGGAGAGCGCAGGCCGCCAGGAAAACAAAAGCCCGAGTGAGCAGGGAAGAAGGATAGGGAAGAAGGATAGGAAAGAAGACCCGCTATGTCCTCATCTATTGGCACTGACAAGAAGTGATCGACCTGGTGGACATGCCGATCGAGTTAATGGCATTTGGCATTGGGCCGCCAGCTGGCGTACTTTTTCACTCAGCTCTCTGTCAATCATCCCATCGGACCGATTCGTTTTGTGATGACCAAGCCCCAAGTGGATTTCGGACGTCGGATTTGGGAATGAAAAGCCAACGATCCTCCCGATATGCAACTTCATGCACGATTCAATTTATACAGATTGTGAATTGAAATATCAATCGGTAAATAATTCATTGAAACGCTCAGCCTTAGTCAGCACCCGGTACCGGAGGCGCCAACCCAATGTACCCTGATCCGAAGGTGATTCTGGCTGAGACCCGTCTCAGTCGAACAATGATTCAAACGGATTGACCCCAACGGGGAAAACATTTAGTATCGCCGGACTATCGTACGTTGTTGATGCGAGTGACCGCCATTTGCGTAAAAGATTATCGACTGAAACCATAACAGGCTGCCGGAGACAGGATGGTGAATAGCGAAGCGTTTTTGCAGGAGGTGCAGGACGGTCTGTCGGAAATACTCAGGCCCTATCAAAAACAATTGGATCAGCAGCAGCGGATGGCTGAGTTCGTGAATCTCTGTATTCGCTGCGCCAGCCGGGATGATTTTATTCAACTCGATGAGCTGCTCAAGACCAAAATGGCTGAAACGGTCGAAAACGACGGAAGTCTCGAAGGTTGCAGAGCGGTTTTCGACCGACTGAGGACCTATGCTGACGAGAAGGTGGAACGGTATCGCATCCAGTTTATCGAAGACCTCGTGGCGCGCGCCCAGGAAGTCGCTCTGCCGCTCGACGTCGATTTTCCTCGCTTGAGCTCGTTGAAGGGTATCGAAGGTACAGTGGATTTCGGTAAACGGACCACGACGATAAACAAGAAAACCCTGAAATCCATCGATCCGAGGCGAATTGTTTCGGCTTTTACGAGGGAGAAACGAGAGCTCTACGACCGCCCCTTTGACCCGCAGGCTTTTATCAATGCTATCCATCAAACTTACCGGGAAATGATCAAGAAAGAGAACCTTCCCGAGGGAAATTCCGCTGCCATCCAACGCTTCTATTTCGAGTATGTGATGTCCTTGCAGAGCAAGGCCTTTCTCCAGGATATGGCGAAAGGAAAATTCCGGGGCTATAGCGTGGATCAGTTTGCGGTGGAGCTCTGGCGCTATTTTCAGGCCGGCACCGGGGGAACGTCGGAAGGGTATGCGCTCCAGTTGCGGGCAGGGAGAAGCAATTCCTTGTGGCTTATCGACAGCGACGG
>JADGQM010000025.1 GCA_017881795.1 Syntrophobacteraceae bacterium | reverse complement strand
TTCACAGAGATTACCGGGCCGTAGCCGGGTAATGACTTCATACCCGCCTTTGCGTTCGGCCAATACTGATCTCAGTGATTGGGACTGACAAGATTCAGGTCCAAGGGTTTTTCACACCATATTACCCGTGCCCAGTTAATTGCCGGGAACCAAGGAAAGGAAACAAAAATGCTGAGTGACCTGGCAAGACGTAGCAGAAGCTATAGGAAATTTTCTCAGAACGTTGTCATAGAAATCCAGACCCTGAGAGAATTGGTCGAACTTGCGCGGTTATCGCCATCCGGGGGGAATTTGCAGCCGCTCAAATACGTTCTCTCCTGCGCTGCCTCAACAAACGCTCTGATTTTCAAGCACCTCACCTGGGCAGTCTACCTCAAGGGTTGGCCAGGACCGGCTGAGGGAGAACGACCATCGGCTTACATCATCATCCTCCACGATAAGACCATTGGGGGCTCGTTTGGCCATGACGCGGGCATTGTTGCTCAGAGCATCCTGCTGGGAGCGGTCGAGAAAGGTTTAGGGGGCTGCATCATTGGATCGGTAGCCCGAGAAAAACTCAAAGCAGCACTCGAACTTCCCGAGGGGCTGGACATCCTTCTGGTGCTGGCGCTCGGTAAACCGGCTGAAGAAATCATCATCGATCCCCTGGGAGCGGATGGAAAGATCGAATATTGGCGAGATGGTCAGGGCGTGCACCATGTCCCCAAAAGGCCCCTTGACGAGCTTATCTTCAGGGAACTGACGTAGCGCGCGGCGGGGGCTTCTCTCCTAACCACGGTGTCTTTGGAGTCTTTAAGAAGCGATGTAGCAACCCGAGCTTTTTCACCTTGACACACCCCGTGAAATTGGCTAGTTTCCGTGCGCCTGGATCAGGGTTGTTGCCATGTCTCAGTTTCTATTCGCCGCCGCTCTGGTTTGTGCCAAATCGAGTCAGGAAAGGGCCGTTAGCTCAACTGGTAGAGCAGCTGACTCTTAATCAGGAGGTTCGGGGTTCGAGTCCCCGACGGCCCACCAAATAACTCAAGGGGTTACGGGTTTTAGTCCGTGACCCTTTTTTGTCGGTGTGTAAATAGTGTGTGAGAATGCTGGTAGAACACCCAAAAACGACAAAAGGCCCGGATCGCCCCGAGCCCTCCCAATAAAGCAAGCGTCCCTCTCAGAAAGCCCACTCAAGAAATTGGGGTTAGTCTCTCCTGCCTTGTATCGCTACGAAGGCACAACCGAACGTTCCACCCACTCCCACTGTGTGGCGCGGGTTTCTCCCATTTGTTTAGTCTTTTCAGACACTGTCACGGGTTGCCTTTCATTGCTTTTATGCTGCCCACCCAGCGTGATGGACTGCCGGAACCTGGTCTCCGACATGCTGCTCCCAGTCTATGTCAGGGTCTCGACAAACCTCTAGCAGACCTCGTGCTTGTGCCCGTGTTCCGGTCTGAATTTCACCTTCCCCTTGAAGGCTCGTCGCTGTGCCCGGCCGTATCGTGTTCGTCATCCTACAGGCTGCACGTTCGCCTCCAATTGCTCTCCACCCCGCCTCACGACGACGCAGTGACTTTCGGCTACCGGGAGCGGGCAACTCCCGGGAGAGGACTTGCACCTCTCAGATCGCGCCTGCCTCCAGGCTCACTCAGGAAAGAATGATCGCATAGGGGCGCTGCCCTTTGGCCAGGGATTGGCGCGCAGCCGCGTCAGAAAGCTTCTGACCCGTCATTTGATTGGCTACATACCGCTGATTCCCTTCCAGCAGTTTCTGCAACGCTTCATCGGCAGTCATCGACATACCTCCTGATGCAAATGCCAAAACGCCGCCCAGGAACAAAACGCCGGCAGCCACTAACGTGACGATCTCTCATGCCGTTGTTCAATTCCATTCCGATAGGGATAGGGGATCATGCCACAATCATTCCTCATCTTCTTCGCCGGGATCATAGTTTCTTTTCCTGATCATGACTCGAATGAAGGCCAGCACCGTCAACAGCGCACCAAAAACGAAAAGGATTTCATAGAGATACTCGCTCACCCAGAGCAGCCACATGCCCCGGCTGCCGAGTCCTTCCAGCCATTCCTCCTGCAAGCTTGGGAGAGATTTTGGAAACGCCTGGGAGAAAGCCTGATCGATTGGCGATCCTTCCTTCATGTGCTTCAAAAGGTTGAGAAGGGATCCTTTGCCATACTGAGCCACCAGATACTCCACAAAGAGCCGACTTTCCTGGTACGCTTGGATAAGTGAACCCCGGTCTCTTGGAAAGCTCACGCTGAGCTGCTGCAAAGGGATGGGATGGCGCAACAAATTGATCCCGCCGGCAGCAGTTCCCATGCCCGCCAAAATTTCCCCGAGACTTCCGCTCACCCACTGGCAGATTCCCTCATCCAGCCATTTGGGAAGGAGAGCGTCTTTGATGTGGTCATGAAGGAGAAGATGGCAGAGCTCATGTTCGAATGTCTCGTGCAAAACGTAGGCTTCGGAAATGGCAGAGGACAGATGAATGACGATGGAATGTTGGGAAGGGACTGCAAAGGCCGAGATAAATGGACTTCCATTCATTTTTTCGAAAATCTCTCGGTCTGCGATGAGGAAAACCTTAGGGGGTGAGAGCAGCTTCCAGCCGAGGGAATTTTCAATATTCGCCCGTATCTCCGGATAACTCTCCCGCAGGCGCTTTGCCTGAATATCCAGCCGCTCTTCACCCACGATAAGGAGTTCTTCATTCCTCGCTTCGGCTCCAAGGAAGTCGCTGAAGGAGAGCATACAGGCCATGCAGGCCAGGAAAGACAAAATCTTCTTCATAGACATCAAGCGATTAACAGGGACTCGTTTTCCGGCCTCGGATAACGCGTTGCAACACGGATTGCAATTCTTCCAACCGGTAAGGCTTGGGGAGCGCGGCGCTGAAACCGTAGTCGTGGTAATTCTCCATGACCTGATCAGTGTGATATCCGCTCAAGAGAATTACTTTGGCATAGGGATCCACTTCGAGCAGCTTCGTTATCGCCTCTTTTCCTCCCATCCCGCAGCGGATGTTCAAGTCCAAAATTACGGCGTCAAACGCCTCACCGGATTTGTTTGCCTCCGTGAACCGGGAGATCGCTTCCTGGCCATCCTCGGCGAGCACAACGGTATAACCACTGGCAGAAAGCATCATCGACAGCATTTCCCGCATCACTTCTTCATCATCCATGATCAGGACTTTACTTCCCACGCTCATTACCCATCACCACTCTGCATCAATATATTGACGCCGTATCCGTCACGCACACCCGACTTCAGCCAAGACATCGCTCAGCTGTTTCATGAGATAGGGTTTGGTAAGGGCCCCGGCAAACCCATAGGCCCGGAAGTCGGAAATTGCCTGATCATTGGAGTATCCGCTGCAGATGATGGCCTTCACCGAAGGATCCATCTCGCGAAGGACCTTGATCGTTTCCACGCCTCCCATGCCACCCTTTATGGTCAAATCCAACAGGACGATATCGAAAGGTTTTCCGGACTGCCTGGCCATGGCAAAACGCTCGATGGCCTCACGGCCGTCTCTTGCCAGTTCAATCTCCTCAAATCCCAGGTGTTTGAGGAGTTGCACGACCATCTCCCGGAACATCTTTTCGTCATCCATCACCAGGATGCTTCCTCTCCGGACAGCCGCTCTGATCTGAGGTTTGCCTTCCACCTCCCGCTTCTCGACGGTGGGAAGATAAATATGGCAAACCGTTCCGACACCCTCTTCTGATTCTATCTGGAGGTCCCCGCCGTGCCTCCTGATGATGGAATAGGCAAGGGAGAGCCCCAGCCCCATTCCCTTTTCTGCGCCTCTGGTCTTGGTGGAGAAATAAGGGTCAAAGATTCGCCCCAAGTCTTGTTTCGGGATACCCCTCCCGTGGTCCCGTATGGATATCTTCACATAGTCCGGGATGGTGAAGGGGCCCCGGGCTTTGAGCTCATCGGCGCCGCCCGTGGCGTGCTCCACGGTCACTTCGATGAGACCGCCCTCCGGCATGGCATCCAGGGCATTGGTGACGATGTTGCGGAGGGCCTGATGCAATTGGGCCTGGTCCACTGCAATTTGCCCCGTCCAGGCAGGGTCTTCCGGGAAGCGATATTCACTCCGGACGTTGGAATCTTTCAGGGCAAAATCCACCGCCTCGAGCAACAAGTCCTTGACGGCGACAGCTTCCTTGAGCGGGGTGGCGCCCATGGCGAAAGTGAGAAGTCTCTGGCTCAGTTCGGACGCTTTCATGACTGCCTGCTCGGCATCGCTCAGGACGTTCAGGGATGAGTCGCCGGGTTCGATTGACAACTGCATCAGATTGAGATTTCCCAGCACCACCGCAAGCATGTTATTGAAGTCGTGAGCTATCCCTCCGGCCAGCAAACCGATCGCTTCGAACTTAGCGGCTTTCAAGAGCTCTGCCTCGGCTCGTTTGCGCAAGATCGCTGCGGCAAGGACATTGGCGAGGGACTGCAGGAAGTGGGCATCGTTTTCGGTAAAGTTTCGAAGAGAGCTCGTGTAGACCGCCAGGACGCCAAAGGTTGCTCCCCTGGCGCGGACAGGGACGCCAAGACCGCTTCTGAGATCGTGATCGGCAAGCAGCGGGTCGACCTTGAAACGTCCATCCTTCCTTATGTCCTTGACGATTATCGGCTTGGACGCCCGGAATGCCAAACCAGTCAGAGAATCCGGCGTGGCCTTGAGATGAGCCTGACCGGGCACCCCGTCGCGCCACCCCACTCCCGCCTGCAGCAACAGCGCCGTCCCTCCACGAACGGACTTATAGATACCGCAACAGTCCACATGGAGCAATTCTACGGCCAGTGAAGCGCATTTGTTCCTGAGCAGAGCAAGGTTGTCTTCGACCAGAGCATACCGGCCTGCTTCGGCCACGGCCGCTTGCTGGCGCTCTCGTGATTTCAGCCGCAGTTGCGCTTCTCTTATACGCAGTATGGCCTGGACGCGAGCCAGGAATTCGCGGTTGGCGATGGGCCGAGCAATATAGTCGTCGGCCCCTCCTTCAAGTCCTTCCGCCTGATCATCCGAGGCAATTCTATAAATGGAGAGCAAAACCACAAAGCTTTCAGCAAGCTCGGGATCTTCCTTCAGACGCTTGCACACCAAGAGGCCGTCAAGGTCCGGGAGAACGACATCAAGAAGGATCAGATCCGGTTTTTCCTTCTTGGCCAAACTGATACCCTCTTCCCCGGTGGTAGCCTGCAAGACCTCATAAGCAGCGGATTTCAGCAGTCTGGAGTAACTCCGTAGCATGATTGGATCGTCATCTACGACAAGCACACGGTAGACTCGTTCCATCTTCAGCACCATCCTCCCTACGCGCTCAACGTTGTTGAATTAAGGAATTTAGGAATTTAGGAATTCTTACGTGGCAAGGCAGAGATTGTCCTGGTTTGGCAAACCAATCCCTGAATCCCTCATTCCCTGAATTGTTGATTCAATAGCATTGCCCTATGCCCTTCTCCTGAGAACAGTGGTCAGTGGCCACGCGCACCCTTCCGCATCTTCTCAAGTCCCGATCGGGAGCGCAACGCGGAAGGTTGTCCCGTGACCCGGTTCGCTTTCCACCCGGATTTCGCCTTTATGCTCGGTGACTATTTTCCTCACTATTGCCAGGCCCAAACCCGTGGACTTCTCACCCCCGGTGCCCGGCTTACCCCTCCGGCCAAGAGGCGAGAACAATCTGGCGCACTCGTCGGCCGTCATTCCGGTGCCCTCGTCCTTTATGGAAATGATGGCGCGCCCCCCATCCTGCTCCAGGCTGATCTCGATAACGCTCTCGAGAGAGGAGAACTTGATGGCATTGCTTAGCAAGTTATTCAAAACCTGCTCGATCCTTTCCTCATCAACCATAACCTCGGGCAGATCTTGGCTCTGACGAAAACGAATACTGATTTTCTTCTTGTTAGCCAGAACGGCATTCAAAGCGACATTACGTTCGATGAGCGCGGCGAGATGGGTTGGCTGAAGATCCAGTTCCAGCTTCCCGGATTCGATCCGGGAGATATCCAGCAGGTCATTCACGAGGGCCAGCATGAATTCACTCGAAGAGCGGATAATCGTGATAAATTCGAGCTGGCTTTCGTCAATTATGGTCGCCAGGTCCTCGAGAAGAAACTCGCTGAAACTCATGATATGGCCCAGGGGTGTTCGCAGATCATGAGCAGCCATGCCCAGGAATTGATCCTTCAGCGCGTTCAACTGGGCCAGTTCGACATTCTTTTTGGCCAGTTCCCGGTGCAGGTTGACCAATTCGTTGTTTAGCCGGCTGAGCTCATCGAAAAGGACGTTGTCCCGTTCCCCTTGGACCAGCGCCAACGTGGACTGCGCCTTGGCTGACGTCCCCAAAGCGTGCGCCTGTTCGTTGTGGATTTGCAGGAAATCCTCATAAAGCTGGAAAACGCCGTTGCGAGTCTTCGATCCGATGATCAACAGTTGACCGTCAAGAGCCACCCCCCCGAAGTGAAGCGGCGTCGGTTTATCCTGGATGCGAAGATTGATTTCCCAATCAAAGCAGGCTCCACCTGTCTTGAGGTTCAGGAGGAAATTCAGCGTCTTTTCAACGCTGTCACGGTCCACAAGACGAATCAGGAGCTGCCCGAGGAGAGGGCTTTCGGTTACCTTCAGTTCATCACGAATGACCCTTATGATGGTCCCGTGAAGGTCACATACCAGGATCAGACCCTCTGCCTGTTCAGAATCGGTCATCGTTTCCCCTTATTCCACTAACCACTATAGTTTTTCAGATAATAAATTTCAGAAAACCGCTCATGTGGGGCAGGCTTTCCAGCCTGCCTGAGCGTTCTGGCAGGCTGGGAAGCCTGCCCCACAGATTTTGAACCTATTTTTCTGAGAGTCTATAGCTTCCACCAGGCAACCGGTCAGCTGCACTCAATGCCTCCTCGGCATTGCCTGCATATCCGTCAGCTCCGACCCTCTGCCAAAGCCCGCTTGAAACATTAAAAGGATAGCCGCCTGCCAGAATAGCAATCGGCTTGCTTTGATTGCGGACCCTGGCAATCAATTCCTCCACTTTCCGTACATGGAAGGTCATAGTGGCTGAAATGGCCAGGACGTCGGCCTCGCGCTCGGCGATCGTGAGCAGGATGCTCTCTGTGGGTGTATTCGCCCCCAAATAATAGGTGTCCCATCCTTCCATCTCAAAGAAATCCGCGACCATGCGGACGCCAATCTCATGGAGTTCTCCCCCCACGCTCGTTGCCACAAGGCGGCGCCCGATCTTTTCCGTGGCAAAGATATAGGGATAGAGCTGCGACATGATGAGCTGTGTCGCTGCGGTGCAATAATGCTCCTGAGCCACGCTCAACCGATTCGTCTGCCAGAGGCGGCCGATTTCATGCTGGGTGGCTTGAAATATCTGTAAATAGATATCCTTGACTCCTGTGCCTTGCGCTACGGCATCGAGGATCATGCGACTGGCAGTGTTTCGCTCTCCCCGCAGGAGCGCCTCCAGATATCGTTTGGCCAACGGAGTCAACGGCGCTTCTTCGCGGAGGAAGCTGGGAATAGCTGAGGGCAACTGCGGCAAGTTCCTGATCCCGGCCTCGAGATACTCTGCAACGACGGGCTGCAGATCGGGAGGGAGTTGCTCCCGTGTCACCTCGAGCATGCATGTCAGGGTGGTGGTCAGGACCTCATCCGGAAAGCCCAGCCCCTGAAACAGCACTTTCACCCATTTCAGGTAGTCCATCAGGAGCAACGGGTCGGAAGCGGACAGCGCTTCGGCAAGATAAGCAAAATGATAGTTTGCATCCTCCAGGCTCCTTACCCTTCCGATCGCCCCATAGCGCTCCCAGAATTCCGGCTCCTGCGCATATTTTCGCTCTACGACTGCTTCTGAGAGCTGTTCACGCGCGGCCAGAAGGGCCTCACTCGCTCTTCTGTTGAGTTCCTTCACGGTCTTTGCCCCCGCTCAAGTGGTTATATGTTCAAAGCGATGCAAGTGGACGCTTTTGGGAACCAGTTTCAGCCCTTTGGGAATCCACTTATGGGATTCACGAAAACGGTGGCTGCGCCGCCAGTTCGTGAAGCTGTCTTCATCCTCCCAATAGGTGACGAGCCAGATCTCTTCAGGATTCTCCAGAGGACTGATGACGTCCAGCCTCACAAAGCCCGGCGCCTTATCTACCAGATGGGGCCGGTCCCGAAATGCCTGCTTAACCTCTTCGATCATCTGATTTGCTATGGTGAAGCGACTGTGTGCGACAAACATGACTCAATTCACTCCTCTTAGAGTGTGTCTAAAAAGAAGGTGAAGGTTGGAGGGACTTTTGGGGCACGCTCTTATCTTGCGTGATAGATTAACGACCTCCGCGGGAGAAGGACGCAGCAGGGGCGGGCAATCAGCCTAAGAAGAAACCTTCACCTTGGGCCGCTGACTTCTGTCCCCTGCTGCAATACCCTTAACGCACGTTCATCATGGGGTGGGAAAGAGATCTGCAGCGAAGGAGTTAGCGCCAGTTAGGCTATTCAACCTTTTTCATGTCTTTTCCACAAGCGCATTTGCCGGGCGTCTGACTGATCGTGTCGCATTTGCACCCAGCGCCGCAAGGACAGGCATATTTGCCCACCATCGGAAACGCCGTTTCCTTTCCCTTGACGTCGACATAGGCCTTATCGCCTTCAATCTTCGTGACGGTTGTTTTCACCAGGTCGTTGCCGCAAGAACATTTGCCGGGGCTTCGAGAGACCGTGAGGCACTGGCAGCTTTCGCCACAGCCACACACATAGACCTCATCCCCCACCTTGAGATCGATTTTGCCTCCCTTAATCTCTGCAACAGCGATCGCAACGAATGCCAAAGCAAAAACCACAGTCAGACCAACGCAAAGTACTCTCTTCATTTTCTTCTCCTTTCGAAAGCGGGTTAATCTCGGGGCACACTCCCAGACATATTCAAACAGACCATCCTCCGAAGAAATCGCTACCTTCATGAGGCTTGGCCCGTAGTGGCCAGAAAAGCGAGAACGAAAACCCAACGCCCAAATTGCTGACAGGAAGAGTGATGGCTAGCGACCCAGCAAATTCAAAATGCCACAAAACAGGCGGCTTGTCTATGAGGATTTCGGCAGTGCCCGGTCCTCGCCTGAAGAAGCGGAAGGCGTGTCCGGGCTCCAGGGATGGGTCAGGCGCGTCTTGTTGCGCCGCAACCCATCGGGAGCCCCGAGTTGTCAGGATACCAGGACCAAATTTGAAAAAACGATGCGGTAGGTTACAAGAGCCGTGAAAATAAGGAAGAAAACTACGGCGATTAGGGCAAGCTTCCTTTGGGTGGAGGGGATGATCCCGGTAAGGCTTTCAATGTTCCTAAAGGGCATCAATACC
Source organism: Syntrophobacteraceae bacterium (assembly GCA_017881795.1). Taxonomy (GTDB): domain Bacteria; phylum Desulfobacterota; class Syntrophobacteria; order Syntrophobacterales; family Syntrophobacteraceae; genus JADGQM01. The sequence continues at coordinate 15,789 of JADGQM010000025.1, read as the reverse complement.
CCTACCCCCATCCCCGAAACCGCACCACCCAGGAGGGCGACATAGAGGAAATAACCAATATATCCATATTCCTTCTGGAGGATGCAGAATGGGCAGTGATGGGTCGGTAGCTCATAATAATAAACAGAAATGAAGGAGATGATGGAAACAAGAGAAATAAGAAAGGCAATAGCGACAGTTACCGAGAATAAGTATCCTTTTTCTCCTTTTCGATGGAAGGAAATACCCAGATAAACTGTCAGAAGCATACTCAAATAAAAGGCGACTTCCATGGGTACAACGGGAAGGGAGGCGAGCTCTGAAGTCAGGCTACTTTTACCCTCACTGAAAAGGCTGCCGCAGCAGGAAGTGATAATATTGGGATGCATTTGCAGGAAGTAACCTGCCTGCAAGATCATTTCCGTGATGACTAAAGGGGTCAAGATGAGCAGTAACAGATACTTTGTCTTGATGATGGGGTAATCATAAGCCCGATTATCCGCGTAGTTAACGATTAACCAGAGCCCTGCAAAAATGAAGATCATAATCTTAAGGAGAAGCGTAGGATAGCCGTAGCTGTTGACTTTAAGGACTCCTGCTGCACACATGGCCCCGGTGAAGACGATATGGAGACGGTCAACGGTGAACACATAAAGAAAGAGAGAAATAAGATAAAAGCCAAAAACGTAAGTCAGAATAGCCGATATGAGGTAGGTCCTTCGTTCCAGGACCAGTTGCTGCTCGCTCCCGCTTTTTATGTCCCATCCTTTGACAATCTTGATGCCATAGTATGCTGAGTAAGCAATCATGAGACATATGAAAAGGGACGCCACACAAAGGGCGATGATGGCAGGGTGGAATATCATCGGGCATTTTTCCTTTGAAAGCTTCCTAATCAGCGGCCCTTCAACAACTGAAGGTGGCCTCTGGTTCGAGGTCCGGTATCGCCCTCGTCCACTTTTCCGTCCCGCAGATGAACGACCTTGTCAACGATATCGGAGTCATAGATAATGGGGTCGTGACTGGCGATCAAAATTGTCTTCCGGTCATTCTTGAGCCCTCTCAGAATCTCCACCAGTTCATGGGAATGCATCGAATCCAGGTGAGCGGTGGGTTCGTCCGCGATGATGATGGACGGGCCGTTGATCAAGGCCCTGGCGATGGCCACACGTTGTGCTTCGCCGCCGGAAAGCCACTCCACCCTGGTATGAGCCTTCTGCGAGACATTGAAAAGGTCGAGAAGATGCAAGGCTCTCTCTTTCAGAACCGACAGGCGTTCCCCGCAGGGATAGGCGGGGAGCATGACATTGTCCAGGACGCTGATCCCCTTTATGAGATGAAACTGCTGGAAGATAAAGCCGAACGTCTTGCGCCTGATCTCGGTCAGGAATCTTTCCGGAAGGCTCGTGATCTCCCTTCCCAGGAGATGAATCCTGCCGGAAGTTGGCCTCGCCATACACCCGACCAGGCTTAACAGGGTTGTTTTCCCCGAACCGCTTGGGCCCTTGAAGACCGTAACGTCATGTTCTTCAAGCTGGAGGCTGACGCCGTCAACCGCGGTGTACTCGTTGGGTCTGGCCTGGTTAAAGATTTTTCTGACGTTCGCCAAGGTAATCATTTACATCCTCATGACCGAATCCGGGTCGACCGTAGCCGCCCTCCAGGAGGGGATGACCGTCGCCAGGGTATAGGGAACAACCGTCAAAAATAAGAGGGTGGCCACCTGGGAAGCATCGATGAAAGGGGTCAGTTTAAACCTGGGATACAATACGGCCCACCCTTTCAAGGCGGGCTCAAAAAAGGCCGCTGAGGTGAAGAATACATGGATGTAAGCCAGAATAATTCCAGCGAGGAATGCCGACAGAGAAACGACCATCCCCTCCCAGAACTTCATCAGCACCACCTCTGATGTTTCCCATCCGATCCCCTTGAGAATCCCGATCTCCCTCTTTTCCTCATGGCTCATCCCGGACGCCTTATCCCAGGCCAGGATGAGAAAGGCCAGGATGGCGCCGGAGACCAGGAAGAGCGCCATTCCGCTGCGCCAGTCAAAAACCGACTCATAGGTCCGCAATAGTTCATCCCGTAAGATGGGTCTGGTATCGGGCAGGGCGTGAACCACTTTCGAGGCGATAACGGAGAGCTCGCGTGGATTTTTGACCTGGAGCGTGAGATCGGTTGCATACTCTCCCGAGGCGTCAAAGAGTCTCCGGAACCCGTCTTCCGACATCAACACGAGATCGGAAGAAACCAGTTCGGATTCCGATGGCATGATGCTCTTTACTTCAAACGCGATGATCTTCCCATCATAGGCCCTGAATCGCATGGTACTCCCTTTGAAGACCTGTCTCGTTCGGGAAACGCCCTCCCCAATGATAATACTCCTGGGATCGAGCTGAACATCCTCCGGGGCCATCACCGTATAATTGGCCCCGGCCGTCGGGTCGTAGTAATAACCCCAGAGCCGCTTCTTTACGGCGCTTACGCCGGTGATGTCCTTGAGCTTATCGATATAGCTGAGCGGTATCGGGGCCTGCCTGCCGGCAATCGACCGCTGAACGATCATCTCAGGGGCATTTTGCAGGATGATGCCGGCTTCCTGTTTGAGCGCATGAGTGAAGAAGATCACCGAGGCCAGCAGAAATACGAGGAAGACATAGACGAGCGCCAGGGCGGCATTCTTCCATTTCCTCCGGAAAAGCGAGGAGAGCGTGAAATCCAGGATGTTCTTTTGCCGCTCAATCCACCTTTCCATTGGTCCTCCTGACGATTTCAGGGGGTGGGACAATGGCGCCCGAAGGGAAATGATCCAGAGACATGGGGTAATCCTGAAATGCGGTATGCAAATCGGCCTGTGACAGGTGCCTGGTGTAACTCGCTTCAGTAAACAGGCACATATCGGTGAGTTGAAGCGTCCTTGCCAGTCGGCATTTTGCTTCGAGATGCTCCACGTCCGCCTGTTTTTTAAAGAGGCCGTGCGCCAACAGCCCGCAAAAACAAAGCCCGCTCAAGGCAAGGTAGAGTAGGAAGGCATGGGATTTTCTCATGAGATTCAATCCATCTTCTCGATCATTTCCCTGGTGATTTCACCAAATGTCACGATGGCCTTCCCCTTGTGGTCTTTCATAAACTCCTGGGCTTCGGCCTGGTTGGCGAAGGGAATAAGCTCGATCCCCATGGGGCCGTAAACGTCGCTTCCGAGAACATAAAAGGCCGTGCGGCCGTCAATCGGATTGAGATTGTAGTAGCTGGTGACTTGAATGGATTTTATGTCCGACGGGTTCTTCGCACGGTCGTATTTTTTCATATCGAAATAGTATTTGAGCATATCTTTCGTGCCGTCGAATACAGCATAAGATCCATCGTTGAACAGAATGGCCGCTACAAAGTCGGGATATTTGGCCACAAACATTCCGCAAACGGGGCATTTGTCGGTCGGAGACGGCTTGATAGGAACGGTCTCAGCAGCCCATGCAAGGTGCACTGCCACGACGACTGTCACCAAAAAAACCAATTTGAAACGGTTCATAATTCCTCTTTCTCTTCTTTCCTATGGTTTTGGTTCTTTATGTTCCATCGACGCTTGCTTCATGGCCTTTCTTTTTTCCCGAATCATTTTGGTGTCGGTATACATATCTTCGTAGGCTGCCTTCATGGCCTGATCGAAGGTACCAGGAACTCCCCCGTTTGCCGCGACGAATTCCTTGGCATCTTCACTCTTGCCGAAGGCCCATTTGGCATTCTTCGTCATGACCCCCATTTTGCTCCCACCGATTACCCAGAAAGCCTTCTCCGCGTCGATGAGCTCTTTTGTCGTGTAATCTCCCACCCAGATCGTCTTGGGCGTCTTGTCGATATTGGTGGCCAGATCTATTGCCGCGCAGTGGATGCTGCAGGTGCCAACCGTCGAGCCGTCCTCGTATTCAATAAGGACCCTGCTGAAGGCGAATTTCTCCCGGTCCATGCCACAGTACTTGCAGGACTTATGCTTGGCTATGTCCTCCTGGGCAAAAACGAAAGCTGCAAGCGAAAGGCAGAACACGAGGGTTAACAGCACGACGCATCTCTTCATCTCTCTCTCCTTTTTTGAGGGGTTGGTACAATCGTCATTCCCGACTAAGAACCTGTCCAAAATTAACACAAAGATCTAAGGAAACGTCCAAAGACTATTGTTGAACTCATGTCTCCTGCCTCCTGCCTCCTGCCTCCTGTCTCCTGTCTCCTTACTCCCCAACCTGCCGCTTAACCTCAAAATTCCATTTCCAGATCTGGTAGATTGGCGGGTAAACCAGCAATTCCAGCAGGAAGGAGGTGAAGATGCCGCCGATCATGGGGGCTGCAATCCGTTTCATCACATCGGCGCCGGTGCCCATGGACCACATGATGGGAATGAGTCCAAGAAACATGGTGGCAGCCGTCATGAACTTCGGTCGGAGGCGCTTGACCGCTCCATAGCGAATGGCTTCCTGCAAGTCGGCGAGGCTCCGGAGGCGTCCTTCCCGCTTCGCCTGTTCGTAGGCGAGATCGAGATAGAGGAGCATGAAAACGCCGGTTTCGGCGTCAACGCCCAGCAAGGCGATGATCCCGACCCAGACCCCGATGCTCATGTTGTAGCCAAGCAGATACAGGAACCAGATGGCGCCGATGGCAGAGAAGGGCACCGCCATTAAAATAATCATTGTCTTGGTAAGGGAACGGGTATTCAGGTAAAGGAGCAGGAAAATGAGAAAGAGGGTCAGGGGCAGCACCCACGTCAAGCGCTCTTTCACGCGCTGCATGGCTTCGTACTGGCCGCTCCAGGAATACGCATACCCGGGCGGAAGCTTCACGTTCTCGCGAAGGAGCCGTCCGGCTTCTTCGATGTAGCCATCCGGGTCGCGCCCGGCGAGATCCACATAGACATAGCCGGTCAGCATGCCGTCTTCGTTGCGAATCATGGACGGTCCGGCAACGACCTTGATGGTGGCGAGCTGGGCCACCGGGATTTGTGCTTTCCCTTCAAAGGCCGGCACCAGAACTCGGTTCAGCGCTTCGAAACCATCCCGAAAATCCCGCATGTAGCGTACATTGACCGGATACCGTTCCCGGCCTTCCACGGTGGTGGTGACGTTTTCCCCGCCAATAGCCCGCTCCACAACTTCCTGCGCCTCATCGATGCTCAGGCCATGGCGGGCAAGTTTCTCCCGATCCCACTCGATGTCGAGAAAATAGCCACTGCCGGTGCGCTCGGCAAAAACGCTGCGAGTCCCCGCCACCGTGGGCAGGAGGGATTCGATCTGAGCTCCGATCGCTTCGATGGTCATGACGTCGGCGCCCGATATTTTCAGGCCCACCGGGGTGCGCACCCCAGTCGTCAGCATGTCGATCCGCCCCTTCACCGGCATGGTCCAGCCATTGGCCAGCCCGGGAAGCTTCAACGCCTCGTCCATCTGGCCGACAAGTTCCTCCTGGGAGATGTGATCCGGGGTGATATGGCGGAAGATTGCTTTGGCCCAGTTCGGCGCCCATGACGAATACCACGTATCCACCGACCGCCACTCGGTTTTGGGGCGAAGGGTGATGACCGTCTCGAGCATCGAGAGCGGTGCGGGATCGGTCGACGTCTCAGCCCGCCCCGCTTTGCCCAGCACGCGGTCGACCTCGGGGAACTGCTTGATGATCCGGTCGGTAACCTGAAGGAGCTCCTGGGCCTCCGCGATGCTGATTCCCGGCATGGTGGAAGGCATGTACAGGAGGGAGCCTTCATCCAGCGGGGGCATGAATTCGGAGCCGAGCTTCTGGTACACCGGGATGGTGACGATTACCATGGCGACCGCCACCCCGATTGTGGCCCACTTCCACCGCAGCGTCCATGCCGCCGCCGGCTCGTACATCCGGATTAAAACCCGGCTGATCGGATGTTTCTCTTCCTGATGAATGGTGCCAACGGCGACGGCGTTCGTTATCCGGCAGAGCCAGCGCGGCCGAAAATCAAAATTCTTCAGATGAGTAAAAATCAGCCGCAGGGCCGGGTCCAGAGTGATCGCCAGGATTGCAGCAATAATCATGGAGAGGTTCTTGGTATAAGCAAGGGGCTTGAACAGGCGCCCTTCCTGGGCCTCGAGGGTGAGCACCGGAAGAAACGAGACCGCGATCACCAGCAGGGCAAAGAAGCTCGGACCGGCAACCTGCTTCACGGCATGGATGACCACCGACCGATAGTCCCCTGGTCGGCCCGTCCGTTCCCACTGCTCGAGGTTCTTGTGGGTCTGCTCGACGACCACAATCGCGGCGTCCACCAGCGCCCCGATGGCGATGGCGATGCCTCCGAGGGACATGATGTTGGCCGTGATCCCCATGAGCCGAAAGGGGATGAAAGAGAGCAGGACTACTACCGGGATGGTGATGATGGGGACGATGGCGCTGGGGATGTGCCAGAGGAAGAGCAGGATCACCGCCGCGACCGTAAGAATTTCCGCCAGTAAAGTGGATCTCAGGTTGTCGATGGAGCGCTCGATCAGTTCGGAGCGGTCATAGATGGGGATCACTTTCACACCGGCGGGCAAACCCGGTTCGATCTCTTTGAGCTTCGCCTTGACCCGCTCGATGACATCGAGGACGTTCTGCCCCTGTCTCATGATGACGATGCCGGACACCACTTCTCCGGCCCCATCGAGGTCAGAGACTCCTCGCCTGAGGTCGGGCCCCGTCACCACCCTCCCAATATCTTTGATGCGAATCGGCGAGCCATTTTCGCTGGCTGCCAGCACGATGTTTTCGAAATCCTGGAGGGAGCGCGCGTAGCCACGCCCCCGCACCATGAATTCGGTTCCGCCAAACTCGACCAGACGGCCTCCCACGTCATTGTTGCCGCTCCGCACCGCGTCCACCACCCGTTTGATCGGGAGGTCGAAGGCCTGGAGCCGGTTGGGGTCCACGGTGACCTGGTACTGTTTCCCGAAGCCTCCGATGGGAGCGACTTCGGCCACACCCGGCACCGCCTTCAGATAATAGCGCAGGTACCAGTCCTGGTAGGACCGCATTTCCGCCAGGCTGTGCGTTCCGGACTGGTCCACCAGGGCATACTGGAAGACCCAGCCCAGGCCGGTGGCGTCCGGCCCGATTTCCGTCTTCACGCCCTCGGGAAGGCGCGGCAAGACCGCAGAAAGGTATTCGAGGCTGCGCGATCGGGCCCAGTAGATATCGGTGCCGTCCTCGAAGATCACATAGACGTAGGAATAACCGAAATCGGAGAACCCGCGAACGGCTTTGACGTGGGGAGCGCCGAGCATGGCCGTCACGATCGGATAGGTTACCTGGTCTTCGATGATGTCCGGACTGCGATCCCACCGGGAATAGATGATCACCTGGGTGTCGCTGAGGTCCGGGATGGCATCGAGCGGCACATGCTTCATCGACCACAAGCCGGCCACGCAGGCTGCCGCTACCAGTAGAATCACGATGAACTTGTTGTTGACCGAGAAATCGATGATGCGGTTAATCATGGCGGCTGCCCTCGCTGTCTTCCGCGCCGGGCGTCGTTGCCGAGTCGGCGGGAGCGCTTTCCACCGCCGGGTTCTTCATGTCCTGAGCGGTATTCTTATCGACCTTTTGGCCGCTTACATCTTGATTTGCCCGCGGAGCGAATGTCCTCGAGCCACGAAATTGCGTGCCGCGTTCTCGTAAGCGACGGGAGGGGGATTCTGCAATATCCGTGTTATCGTGATTATCGTTTTTCCCTTCAGAAGCCTTCGTCCCACCTTCATCAACCTCCGTGCCGGACATGGCGTCGTTGGGTGGTGCGCTGTGATCCATCGCGTCTGGTTTTTCAACGCTGGGGGCAACGAGCTGGCTGTCACCTTGAGGAAGCTCCTCCTCGGTCTCGGCGCCTGCCTCTTCCTCCTCCTGCATATCGGGCATAGCGTCGTTTGGAGGGGCGCCGGGATGCATCTTGTGTGCTTCTTCAACGCCGGTGGCGGCGGGTTCTTCCTCCATTTGAGGCGGTTCCGTCGCCGTCTCTGCCTCTCCGTTGTCGCCCTCCATGGTGGGCATGGCGTCATGGGGCGGAGCGTGGTGATGCATCGCGTGGGCATCCTCGGCGCCGGTGGTGACGACCTGTCCATCCCCTTGGGGCGGCCCTTCCACGAAGCGTCCCGGACCATTTTCGAATTCCTGTTTGCACTGCTCGGAGCAGAAATAATAGGTCTTGTCCTGATACTCGCTCTTCCATCCCGCGGCTTTCGACTTGCCCTCATCGACCTCCATGCCGCACACGGGATCGCGACTCAGGGCTCCGTACATGCCGCCGGCCGCCAGTTTCATCCGGCTTTCGGAATCGAGGAGAAAATTGCCCGAGACCACAATCCGCTCCCCGGGCATCAGCCCCCCGGTGATTTCGACGCGATCGCCTCCTCTCCAGCCGGTCTGCACTCTCCGGGGTTCGAAGAAGCCGTTGCCCAGATCAACGAACACGGTCTTTTTGAGCCCGGAGTCGAGCACGGCGTCCACCGGAACGGTGATTGCGGGAGGCATACTGATCGAGAGCTCCACGTCTACAAACATGTCGGGCCGGAGTGCGTATTCCGGGTTGTCCACTTCCAGGCGCACTTTAAAGGTGCGCGAGGCGGCATCGAATTGCGGAAGGGTCTGGCTCACCTTGCCATGGAACATTTTCCTGGCATAGGGAAGAGATATCCGGACGTCGGAATCGGGTTTTATGGAATAGGCTTCGCTCTCGTACATATCGGCCAGGATCCACACCCTGCTCAGATCGGCAATCCGGTAGAGCTCGGAATTGCGGTCGAAGCGGTAATTGGGGAAGACGCCCCGCAACACCACGAATCCGGTCACCGGCGAACGGATCTCGATCTCCTGGGTGGACTTGCGGTTGCGTTCCAGATCCTTCATCTGGGCCTCGCTCATGCCGAGGGCCAAAAGGTTCGCCTCGGCCGCCTGGATCTGCTGGTCCGTAGCGTGGATCTGCTCCTCGCTGGCTTTGGCGACTTTGTATCGGTCTTTGGTGTTGATGGCAAAAAACAACGCCTGCAGGCCGCTCAGCATGTCGCGACTATAAAAGGTGGCGAGGATCTGGTCCTTTTTCACCAGGCTCCCGGTCGTCCCTTCATACAAATGACGCACCCACCCTTCCGACGGCGAGACCACCCGGTGTATCCGGTTTTCGTCAAGGGCCACGCGGCCGAGCGTTCGAATCGTCCTGGTGGTCTCCGTCTTCTCCGCAACGCCCACCTTTACGCCTATTATCTGCTGCTTTTCGGGACTTATTTTCACGGTGCCAGGAGGCATGGATGACATGCTGCTCGAGGCTTGCCCTTGTCCGTCCGCGTACACCGGCTCCATCTTCATCCCGCAGGGAGCAAGGCCCGCCTGGTCCGAAGTATGGGACGGATTCATGGGGTCCACGTAATAGAGGACCTGGCGTCCTCCGGAAGCACCGTTGCCTGTTGTCTCACGTGGGGCATGCCAGGAACCGGCCAGATATGTTCCCGCGAGAAGAATGAGGCCAAGAACAGGGTACAAGAATTTCTTCATGGAAAATTCGCCTCTCTGCAAATTCAAAATCCGTTTCTCTGGTTTTAAGGGTTGCACCTAATTTAATCGTATAGGAATTTCCATTTTATTAACCACGAAGGACACGAAGATCACGAAGAAGAGCACAGAGGTTGTCATGAAAGCATTCCTTGTGGTTGGCGGTCTGGAAAGACCTCCCTCCCTTGTGTTCTTCGTGTCCTTCGTGCTCTTCGTGGTGAGTTATTGTTTGCAATCTGTCCGCAGAGCGCTAACTCGAGTGATTCAGTTCCATGCTTGACTAAACGAAAAGCCAGAAGTCAGAAGCCAGAGCACAAGCCATTTAATCATTCCTACGTCAGTATGCCATTCTCATCTTTTGTTGCGACTCTTGAAGTGTGGGGCAGGCTTTCCAGCCTGCCATCGTGGCGACAAGCCGGAAAGCCTGCCCCGCAAAGTGAGGAACTGCATTCGTCATCTCTTCGTTCCCCCTAATCCTAAAGGCCGGCAAGGCGGGCGTCAACAGTTTGTGGTCAAAAAGAAGCCCCGCATGGCTCCGTGCGGGGCTTGCCTGAATGCCCCCGGCGTCGAAGCGCCGGAGGCGTTTACCGTCCGATCTCTCGCTTGATCCCCTGAATTGCCTCCTTCACTACTTCGGCACGACGCTCAAGCCATGCATCATGTCATGCTCCTCGTGCTCCAGGATGTGGCAGTGCCACACATACTCATACGCTTTGATGTTGTAGGGCGGCGAGGCCAGCCTGGGGCTGAATGGAACAGGGAACGGGGTTTTCGGGAGGTCGAACTTCATGACCACCTGGGTCAGCTCGCCTGGATTATGCCGTACGGTTTCCTTGAAGCCACGCTCGTTCGGGTCCGGCCCGCGGAAGGGACCCTCCAGGAGCGGTTTCCCCGAGGCGTCGAAGATCGGCATCCCGTTGGCGTCGTGCGCAAACGGAGCTCTACCGATGACGCGCACGTTCACCAGGTGGAAGTGCATCGGGTGCGTGTCGCCCGTGGTGTTGTAGATCTCCCAGACCTCGGTGTCGCCCGCTTTGACCACTTCGCCCGGGGTGGCCGGGTACGACGTCGGTCCTGCCAGCGTCCCCAGCATCTGCTGCAGCCGGCCGTGGGCATCAAAATTCTCGTAGAGAGCGAGGCGCCGGGGTAGTCCGCTCGGTTTGGCGAGGATCGGGAGCGGCGGGAAGGCGATCGTTTCCAGGACATTCATTGGCGGCGGGTCGGCCTTCCCGACCCGGGCCTTTACCCGGAACTGCATCAGGGTGCGGGAGTTCGGCCCGAAGCCCTGCAGCGGCGTCGGCGCGCCACCCACCGGGGTGTAGTCCGGAGCGCCCGTATAGTAGTCGTTGCGCGGATCACCGCCGGGGAAAGGCGCCGGAGCGTCGTTATACAGGAGTAAAATCGAACCTACCGGAACCTTGGTGAAGTCGATGACGAAATCGACGCGCTCCCCAGGGGCGACCAGCAACGTATAGGTCATGGTCGAGGGGATGACGTCACCATCAGGGTCAAACTGGGCCGTGAACGGAACGGGCGGGTTGTTGAGCACCACCGGCGCCGGCAGGAATCCGCCCTCGGTCCCGATCTGGATGATCTTCGGCCCGAACTTCACCTTGGTCAGGTCCGGCACCAGCCAGTTACCACAGATCGGATTGTCGGGTACAACCGGGATCTCAGTGGGGTTCGCCGGGTCGGCGTAGTAGAGCTGCAGGTTGTAGAATCGCGCCTGAGAGGCGTTGAGAAGCATGAAGCGGTAGTGCCGCTGCTCCACCTGAAGAAAGGGGTAGCAGGCCCCGTTGATGACCGTGGTGTCACCAAAGAACTCAGGGATGGCGGAGGGCACCGGCGTCGGTACTAGCCCGCTGTGCTCCCACCTGGCAGGTCCGGAGGAGGCAAGAGGGGCGAAGGGAGCACAAGTTTCAAAGGCCGGCTCTTGCTCATCCGGGAAACCTTCGTAGACGCTCGGGTACCACAGGTCACCCGGATTGCCGCGCCCGCCCGCCTGATTGTTTCCGCCGACGGGGATAAAACTCTTGTCCTGAAGGAGCAGCGGCACCGTATGGTTCAGGTCGGGGAGAACTCCGATCGCGATCCAGTTTAGCTCCTGCTGGTCGGTGATGAGATAGCCACTGGCGAGCCCCACATAAGCGTTGAGGCGGGTGAGCCCGTAAGCATGGTCGTGATACCACACCAGTCGAGCGCTCTGGTCATTGGGATAGTAAAAGGTCATGGCGCCGGGTGGCGGCGGTGGCATGTCGGGGACATTGTAATAACTGGGGCCTGTCACACCAGTAGTAGCGGGAGTGAACCACGAAAAGGGGCCGCCGTCACTGATCCAGGGAACGAGTCCGCCGTGAAGGTGCACCCCGATGCGGTTCTCCATGGCCGCTTGCCTCGGAGGGATCACCAACGGGTCCATTACCGTCGGGTCCACGGCGACCGGTTGACGCAATGGAGCGCCGAATCGATCCACCAGGTTGTTCTTCATCTGGAGCCGCACCGGCCGTCCCTTGCTGGCGATGATCACGCCGCCGAGGTACCGGTGGTTGGGCTGCCCTGCCACCAGATCCGCCGGGTTTTCGCTGGCGTAGCCCCACAGCTTCGTCCCGGGGAAGTTGGCTCCGTAAATGGCGTAGAAGTCAGGGTGGAAAACCTGTCTGAACTGGCCCGCGACCATTCTGTAGTAGTCATTGTTCGGCCAGCGATTCTGGGGTATGGGGGAGGCTACGGGGATCCCAGCCGGTCCGAGGCCCGGCAGGGGCATAGTGAATTTATGGATACCGGTGGGACTCTGGAGATAGGGGTAAGCCCTTCTCGGGTTAAAGATCCCCACTCCGCCAATGGCAACCGTTGCCCCTGTCAACACGGAGGTCCTCAAAAACTGCCGCCTGGTAAATGTTAACATAAGCCACCTCTCTCCTTCACGTTTGATTGTTCCGGTCTGCAATGATGACGGTGGAAAAAACGCGCAACGGCAGTCACCCGCTGCCGTCTGCGCATCCAAAGTTTCGCCTACGCTGCCCACCTCCCTTCATGTGGAAGGAACTGCGCTTCGTCCTGTTATTTTTGTTTCTCCTCTGCTAGGTAAAGCCTGTCACGTGAAACCTCATTAAACTCCATCAAAGCATATGACTCGCCGGGTCTTCAATTTCTCACCCCACCCCCTCCCGCAAGCGCCTGCGCAATAGCGGTCCGGATCGCTGTCAGAGTAAAAGGCTTTTCCAAAAAATCGGTTACCCCATACTGCCGCGCTTCTTTGCAGCGCTCCTCAGTGACATGGGCGGTAATGACTATGGGAACTGCCTCGGGACACCACTCGCGGATTCTTCTGATCACCTCTATGCCATTGATATCCGGAAGGCAGAGGTCAACAATCAGAACCGCATACCTGCCTGTGCACCCAAGATGGACGGCACTTTCACCGTTGGCAGCAACCTCCACGGCAAATTTCTGAGATGCCAGCCCCAGCGCAAGGGCTTCCCCGATGGAGGGCTCATCATCTACGACGAGGATGCGAATCTCCTCTTCACCCACGCAGCTCCCCTTTGTCCTCAATGTTGTTGAATTAACAATTCAGGAATTGAGGAATTCAGGGATTGGATTTGCCGGACGAGGCAATCTCCACCTTGCGCCGTAAGAACTCCTCAATTCCTCAATCCCTCAATAATCCCTCAATTCAGCCGCTTTGCCCTCTGTCCTAACCGTTCAACAAAAAGTTGTCGCGCCTTATATAGGCACAAATTATGCCAGGACCTGCTGTCGTTGCGGTCTAATATGTAACTAACTGAATATCCAAATATATTTGAAAGTATCAAGGAATGTTTCGCAAGGCGATCAAGGGATTTCTTCAGCGATGCAGCAATGCAGTTGAGAATATTATCATATTACAGAATCAAAAGTATCATACCCATTAATACCTATTGTGCAGGGTCTGTGAAAGGAATTCAACAGTTGGAGCGGGTTTGCGGTGATGACAATATTCTCATCGCCGTGTCAAATGGAAGAAAATGCCAGTCCCTGAGAGCTAAGAGCCAACCCCCAACCTCCCCACTCAGCCAACCTTCAAATCGTACTTCTTGATCCGATATCTCATTTTGTGCGCCGGCATGCCCAAGAGGCGTGCGGCTTCCAAAACATTCCCATTGGTCCTGCCGAGCGCTTCTTGCATGAGCCTCTTAACGGCGTCTTCATAGCCGAGCGTTGCCTCGGACACATCCAGCTCCGAAGGCGCGCATATTTCCTGGGGCGGCTTGAGAAAGGCAAGGTGGCGGGGGAGGATGGTGCTCCCCTTCTCGAGCAAAATGATTCTTTCCAATAAGTTTCGGAGCTCGCGCACGTTTCCCGGCCAGGAATACTCCTGCAGCGCCTTCCTGGCCTCCAGGGAAACCGTGGTAAAATTCTTACTGTATTTCTGATTATAGTGGCCAATGAAATATTCCGTGAGAGGCATGATGTCAGCCAGCCTCTCGCGGAGAGGAGGAACGACGATGCGCACTACATTCAGCCGGAAAAAGAGGTCTCTTCTGAACATGCCCTCTTCCACGGACTTTTCCAGGTCAACATTGGTAGCGGCGATGATTCTTGCCGAAACATGGTAAGGCTTGTTCCCACCTACCCTGTGGAACATCCGATCGTCAACGACCCCCAGAAGTTTTGACTGATCGGCGAGGGACATATTTCCGATTTCATCGAGGAAGATCGTGCCGCCCGCCGCCTCTTCGAAACGGCCGATGCGGCCCTCGCCCTTGGCGCCCGTGAACGCCCCCCGCTCGTATCCAAACAGCTCGCTCTCAAAGAGATCATGGGTGATGGCTGAGCAGTTGACCGCGACGAAAGGACCCGGAAGCTCCGAGAAGCTGAAATGAATGGTGCGGGCTAAAACCCCCTTCCCGGTGCCGGTCTCCCCCAGAATCAAAATCGGCGTCTCGATACTGTTCGTCACCTTTTGTGCGGTCCTGACCATGGCTTTGACCTGGGGGCTCCTGCCAATCAGGTCAAACCGATACCGTTCTATGTTCGGCTTCTGAATACGCCGGATCTTGTCCTTCAAGAGCCTGGTTTCCAGAGCGTTTTGGAGCGTGACTTTCAAGTCCTGAGTATCGATGGGCTTTACCAGATAGTCGTAGGCCCCGAGCTTCAATGCTTTAACGACCACTCTGATGTCTTCGACCGCCGTGATCATGATGACTACGATTTCAGGGTCGGCGCTCTTCAACTGCTCGATCAACTCCATGCCGCTCGTGTCCGGCAGGCCGATGTCGAGCAGGATCAAATCGGGCTCTTTTTCGTGCAAAAGGCTGAGAGCCTGAGCTCCATTTTCAGCGGCGACGACGTTATAGTCGCCCTCAAGCGTCATTCTCAGGCCGGTCAAGACACTCTTATCATCATCGACCACAAGCACGGTTTGGTCTGGCAATTCAGTCTCCTGATTTCCCGTATCGGTCCGCTGAGACATACCTTGCCCGTCCCAGACGGGTTGATGTAGCTCATATTGATTCATATAATAATACTTCAAAATTGAACAGGTCTAAATTGTAATTAATGTGCGGGGCACGGCACGAGATGGCGAATTGTTGAAGTGATGATTAAACTAGCGTCAAAAAAGTAAGTTTAACTAATGGCGCCATTGAAAGCCCATGATCGTCCGATTTCCAAAATTATTAGGCTTCCCGATACGGCGATGAGAATATCGTCAAGTCCTCCAGGTGACATAACTGATGGATTTTTAATGACAAACTCACGATTGATCGCGGGCTCGGATACGACACCTTACAATATTCTCAAGCGTTACCGCCTGATTCCTCACGGGTTCACTCTTTTCATTTTACAATATTCTCATGTAGGTCTCCCGTAACCATCCCGGGGTCAATCCGAGGTTAGTTCTTTGTGGCTTAGTAACATATTGACAATACTATTTAATTAGTCTTTTCCCCATCTCCGGCCACACCTGGCATGGGTTGTGCTTATGGATTGCATACCGGCATATGGTCTCCAGAAGGCATGGAAACGGAGCAAACGGGGGCGGTGCAAGAATGTCCTTTTCAGACAACCATCAGAATGGAAGCGCTTCGCGCTCGATTCTGCTTTGAGAGCGAGGAATGGAGGCTATGCGTCTGAATAGAGAGAGGTTGTCCGAGGATAGGGCAGCAGTGAGTGGGCAGCGAAGAAGGATTGAGTGTTAGACCCTAGGACGTCCAAATCGGTCTTCGACCATTCCCCGGTTTTTGGCCCCCGTGAAAACCCTCCTGAGCCAAGATGTGACGGTCGTAAAGGAGGAAATCCGTA
>JADGQM010000460.1 GCA_017881795.1 Syntrophobacteraceae bacterium | reverse complement strand
GATCACGAAAAAAGCAGCGGCAATGTTTTTGCCGATCTGGGGTTTCCCCATTCGGAGCAGGAGCTTGTTAAAGCCAAACTGACGGTGCAGATTTACCGGCTCCTGAAAGACCGAGGGCTAACCCAAGCCGATGCCGCGAAACTGCTGGGCACCACACAGCCCCAAGTCTCAGCGCTTATGCGCTGCCGTCCCGTGTCGGTGTCCGTAGGCCGTTTGATAGAGTTTCTAACAATCCTTGGGCAGGATGTAGAAGTTATGGTTAAACCGTCCTCACGGCGCAGCAAGGGGCAACAAGGGCAAATGTCCGTTACAGTGCAGCAGCCCGCATGACGAAAGGCGACCGCTGCTTTCTCCTGCTGATGTTCCGGCATGGCTTGCGATCCGTAATTATGGCGAGATTGCCGGGCTTGCTCTGTCCGCCCATCCGCACCAATTGCGGCACGCTTGCGGCTTCGCCCTTGCGGATCAAGGCGCAGACACGCGGCTGATTCAAGGCTATCTGGGACACCGCGACATCCGGCACACCGTTATTTACACGGCGACCAATCCAGCAAGGTTTGAAAAACTTTGGAGATAATAAAATGCCACGGCATTCTGGGTTGTGGAACTATTCTATTTTGCTTGAGATTCTGAACATTGGCAGATGACAAAGCGTACAACGAGCTCATCGTCAAACAAGATTGCAGGCTTGCAGCAGGTAGGATGTCTGCCCGCGCGACAGAACTGGCCGTGGGAGATCCGTCGATCAACCTCAAGAGCCCCAGTGTCGCCGTGGCGTAGTAACTGGTCAGTGGCTAAGCGCTTTCTGAATCGAAGAGAGTGCTTGCACGAGAAAATGGGTTTAGGGCCTGTGTTAGTCTCATAGAACATTAGACAGTATGTTGTATTTAATTCATTCTGTCTAATGCTGCTCTTTTTCGCTGACTTCTCGTATTTAGGGGTGCCCCCAACATTCATGCAATGAGGGGCTTGTCTCATTTTCACACTTATGGGAAAGGGAGGAAAGAGATGAAGACAAAGTCATTTCTCTTAATGGCCTTGGTATTCATGGTAGCGGTCGTGCTGGTAAATGCTGCAGCCGTGGCGCAGCAAGTTACCGGTGAGTTGGGTTCGCCCAGCGCCACCACGACACTCGACGGCAAACAGCTTCCGCCGCCCGATCCGAAGTTCGGAGGGGTGATCAAGGAAAAGGCCTCGGAGTCGAAGGCTTGGTGGCCGCCACGCGTCGTGCCGCCGAAAGGCGCGCCTAATGTGCTGCTGATCATGACCGACGACGACGGCTTCGGCGCGCCGGGAACCTTCGGCGGCGTCATCCCGACCCCAGCCCTGGATCGCATCGCGAAGAGCGGGCTGCGCTACACGAATTTTCACTCCACTTCGCTCTGCTCACCGACGCGGGCGGCGATTATCACGGGACGCAACCATCACTCGGTGGGCTTCGGGGTGGTAGGCGAAATAGCGACCGGGTTCCCTGGTTACGACTCGATCATCCCGATCGAGAAGGGCACCATCGGCACCATCCTGAAGGACAACGGGTACGCGACCTCTTGGTTCGGCAAGGATCACAACACGCCGTTCTTCTCCAACAGCCAGGCCGGGCCGTTCAACCAATGGCCGAACGGGATGGGATTCGATTATTTCTACGGCTTCGTCGGCGGCGACGCCAGCCAGTGGCAGCCGAACCTGTTCCGCAATACGACGGCCATCTATCCCTTCGAGGGCAATCCAGGCTGGAACCTGACCACGGCCATGGCCGACGAGGCGATCCAGTACATGAAGCAGCTCAAGGAGCTCGCGCCCGAAAAGCCGTTCTTTGTCTACTACGTACCGGGCGGCACGCACGCGCCGCATCATCCGACGAAGGAATGGATCGACAAGATCAGCGCCATGCATCTCTTCGACGATGGCTGGGAAAAATTGCGAGAGACCATCTTCGCCAACCAGAAGAAGCTCGGCATCATGCCCGAGAACGCGCAACTCACCCCGTGGCCGGACGGACAGGAAACGTACGGCGGCGCGAAGCTGCCCCGGTGGGACTCGCTCAGCTGGGAGCAAAAGAAACTCTTCATCAAGC
The DNA here is from genome assembly GCA_017881795.1 of Syntrophobacteraceae bacterium. Lineage (GTDB taxonomy): Bacteria > Desulfobacterota > Syntrophobacteria > Syntrophobacterales > Syntrophobacteraceae > JADGQM01. The sequence goes on along the minus strand of JADGQM010000460.1, from coordinate 950 downwards.
AAGCGGAGGTCTATGGGGCGTACCAGGCATACACCGATCATGAGATCGGCCGCGTCATCCAGGCCGTCGAGGACCTCGGCCAGCTCGACAACACCCTGATCATCTACATCAGTGGCGACAACGGGGCCAGCGCCGAAGGCATGCTCAACGGCACGCCGAACGAGTTCACCACCTTCAATGGCATCGAGGTGCCGGTCAAGGACCAGTTCCTATGGTACGAGTTCTGGGGGTCAGACCGGACCTACCCGCACTTTGCAGCGCCTTGGGCGTGGGCGTTCGACACGCCGTTCAAGTGGATGAAACAGGTGCCGTCGCATTTCGGCGGGACGGCCCAGGGCGTGGCCATGTCCTGGCCGGGCCACATCAACGACGCTGGCGGCATCCGTCGCCAGTTCCACCACGTCATCGACGTCGTGCCGACCATCCTCGAAGCGACCGGCATCCCGGCGCCTGACACGATCAACGGCATCAAGCAGCTTCCCATCGAAGGCGTCAGCATGGCTTACACCTGGGACAAGGCTAACGCCAACGCGCCGACCCGGCACACCACGCAATACTTCGAGATGCTTGGCAACCGCGCCATCTACAACGACGGGTGGGTGGCGTGCACGATCCCGGTGACGCTCCCCTGGGAGCTGAGCACCAAGCCGCCGCCGGATGTGATCACCGGGTACAAGTGGGAGCTCTACAACGTCATGGAAGATCCCACGGAGAACAACGACCTGGCTGCCAAGATGCCGGACAAACTCAAGCAGATGCAGTCCATCTTCTATCTGGAGGCGGCGAAGTATAACGTGCTGCCGCTCGACAACACGACGCTCGCGCGCTGGAACTCGCCAAAGCCGAGTCTGACGGCGGGACGAACGGTCTTCACGTATTCGGGCGGATTGACCGGCGTGCCGGGGAGCACTGCGCCGGATATCCTGAACAAGTCCTACACCATCACCGCC
>JADGQM010000146.1 GCA_017881795.1 Syntrophobacteraceae bacterium | reverse complement strand
CCGCCCGGGGAGACCGGGACAGAATCAAAAGAGATGAAATCCGCCATGGCCAAATCCCGGCCGATTTTTTGGACGCTATCACCGGCAGCGAACCCCCCAGGGAACCCGCACTGTCATCCTTGACTCAGGACCTGTCGCACCAGAAGCGCCCCCCCGCCGTGAAACTTTGGGGGACCGGTTCTCCACGGCGGGAATTTCTTTTTTCGGATGACCTAGCCGATGCCTGCCTCTTCTTGATGACTCGCCTCGACAAGCTCTTTGCAGGTGACGACATCCGAGCGGCCACCCAACACTCGCCACTCAGCACTCAGCACCCAGCGATCAATCCTCAACACGGTTCTCTAGCCGCCCGTCATCTCATCAATATCGGCAGTGGCGAGGATCTTGCCATCAGCGAGCTCGCTGAGGTCGTGGGAAGGATCGTCGGTTATGAAGGGCCGGTGGAATGGGATTCCACAAAGCCGGATGGAACTCCGCAGAAATTGCTGGATGTCGGCCGTATAACGAATCTCGGCTGGCAGCCAAGGACCTCTCTCGAAGAAGGCATCCGTCTGGCATACCGGGACTATCTTAACAAAGGAGCATCATGACCAACGGAAAGGTCGCACTCATCACCGGCATCACCGGTCAGGATGGCGCTTACCTGGCGGAATTCCTGATCCAGAAAGGATACACGGTTTGCGGGATCAAGCGCCGTGCCTCCCTTTTCAATACTCAGCGGGTGGATCATCTTTACGAGGACCCGCATGTGGAAAACCGGCGCTTCGTCCTGCATTATGGAGACCTCACCGATGCCACCAACCTCATCCGAATCATCCAGGAGGTACAGCCGGATGAGATTTATAACCTCGCCGCTCAGAGCCATGTGAAAGTTTCCTTCGAAACCCCTGAGTATACCGCCAATGCCGATGCCCTCGGCACCCTGCGCCTGCTCGAAGCGATCCGGATTTTGCGGCTTCAGGACAAGACCCGCTTTTACCAGGCATCGACGTCGGAACTCTACGGTCAGGTGCAGGAGACTCCTCAGACGGAACGCACCCCGTTCTATCCCCGCTCTCCTTACGCTGTGGCCAAACTGTACGGCTACTGGATTACCGTGAATTATCGCGAGGCTTACGGTCTTTTTGCCTGCAACGGGATTCTTTTCAACCATGAATCTCCCATTCGCGGCGAAACCTTCGTCACCCGAAAAATTACCCGCGCCGCAGCCAGGATCGCTGTCGGGCTTCAGGAAGAACTCTATCTCGGCAATCTGAACGCCCTCCGTGACTGGGGCCATGCTCGGGACTACGTTGCCGCCCAGTGGCTGGTCCTGCAGCAGGACGCGCCGGAAGATTACGTGATCGCCACGGGCGAACAGCATTCGGTCAGGGAATTTTGTGCGAAAGCCTTTGCGCAGGTTGGAATCGAACTCGAATGGCGCGGCAGCGGCATCGCCGAGGAAGGGCTTGTGGGCTCTCTGCACCCATCGCCGCTGCTTGAAGAATACGCTCAACACTCCAAAGCACGGCTCCCGCAACCCGGGAAAGTCATCATTCACGTCGATCCGGCATACTTCCGACCAACGGAAGTCGAGACGCTCCTCGGAGATGCCAGCAAAGCCCGAACAAAACTCGGCTGGCGTCCGCAGATCCCCTTCAACGAACTGGTCCGGGAGATGGTCGCGAACGATCTTTTGGAAGCCACCCGCGAATACATCTGTCAGCGCAACGGTTTTCCCCTGCCGGCCAGTTGTGAAGAACACATGTGAAAGATGTTCATCGTGCTCCTGGATACCGGCTTTTAGAGGAATGACGAAAAGGGGGCTGTTAAATTCTTTTTAGACACGCTCTTGGATACAGACCCCGGATGCGAGGAGGTCAAGACTCCAGGTCGGGGCCTAACCGGACGCGATCAAGGACCTTAATCCTTTACTTTTGTCGCTCCACTCTTTACCCTTCATTCTGTGCCCCAAAATGCGCAGGAACCTGGGAAGTCAAATGAGCGAAGAAAAAGACCTGGAAAAGCGAGAAGAGACCTCTAAGTCTGAGGAGGTGCTCAAACACCTTCACGGCATTGATTTGCTCGTTGCTAATGTCATTCCGACCACCAAGTATTTTGAGAGCCGGTTCGACTTCTTGCAGCATCAAATCAACGAACTGAGAGAAGGCCAGAAGCATCTTGAAGGGATGATGAAGTACCGGTTCGAGCAAGTCGACAAACGCTTCGAGCAGGTGGACGGCAATCTGCGGGATTTCAAGGCCGCGGTGGACAAACGCTTCGAGCAAGTGGACAAACGTTTCGAGCAGGTGGACAAGCGCTTCGAGCAGATCGTAGCATCGATCGACCGGCTTACTGACAAGCTCGACCCGCGTGATGAGCGGCAGCGCAGCTTCACCATCCGCATGTTCACCGTTGCTATCAGCATTTCTTTTCTGGGCGTTTTGGGCGTCCTTTTGAAAATAATAGGCATCCTTTAACAACCCGTCAATTTGTTGGTTGGAGTGAAAAACTGAGGATTCAAAACTGGTCCTCGTGAAGACGGAGATCGGCCCCGGCTGCTAGACCTCGAAAGTCATTAAACCACCTCATATCTCCGAAAATGTATGCAGGAAAATATGTTTCAAGTTCTTCATGTAGTAGGAGCGCGACCGAATTTTATGAAGGTGGCGCCGGTGATGAGGGCGCTGTCGACGCGGCCTGGCGTCTCGCAGGTGCTTTTGCACACCGGTCAGCATTATGACCGCAATATGTCGGAAGTCTTTTTTCGGCAGTTGGAAATACCGGAGCCTGATGACAACCTGGAGGTGGGCTCGGGGTCCCACGCCGTGCAAACCGCTGAAATCATGGTCCGGCTGGAACGTGTTCTCCTGTCGGCGCGGCCTGACTTGGTCCTGGTGTATGGCGATGTGAACTCCACGGTCGCGGCGGCCCTGGTGTGCTCCAAATTGGGCATTCCCATCGGTCATGTGGAGGCCGGCTTGCGCTCCTTCGACCGCTCCATGCCGGAGGAGATCAACCGTTTGCTTACGGATCAGATATCCGATCTGCTTCTCACTCCATCGGAAGATGGCAACGAAAATCTGGTGCGCGAAGGGGTTGCTCCGGAAAAGGTCTTCCTGGTCGGCAATGTGATGATTGACACTTTAGCGAGGATGCTGCCGCTGGCTGAAGCAAAAGGGGACAGTCTGCGCGGTCGTCTTGGTCTGGCGGAAGCATACGGATTGGTGACTCTGCACCGGCCGTCCAACGTTGACAAGGTCGAGACCCTGAGGGAAATCGTTGCCGCGCTCAGTGACATCAGCAGCGGTCTACAGCTTCTCTTTGCCGTTCACCCCCGCACGCGCCAGCTCCTCGATGGTATGGGGTTCAGCGCCTCCCACTCACGTCTGAAACTCGTTGATCCGCTGGGTTATGTCGAATTTTTGGCCCTGCAACAGCGGGCATCGATGGTCATTACCGATTCGGGTGGGGTTCAAGAAGAGACGACCTATCTTGGCATCCCCTGCCTCACGGTTCGCGAAAATACGGAGCGACCGGTTACTGTCACCCTTGGCACGAATATTTTGGTTGGTCGGGATATGGACCGCCTCCGGCTGGAAGCAGCAAAGATCATCAAGGGGAAGGGCAAAGCGGGGGGCATCCCCCCGTTGTGGGATGGTAAGGCAAGCGATAGGATTGCCGGAATAATTACCTCTATGATGAGTGCGTTGTCGTCAAAAACAAAACGGTCGAGCAGATTGTCCCCGTGATCGAGCGGTTGAAGGATGAGCTTGACGGGCGCAATGAGCGGCAGCGAACCTTTACGGACACGGTATGTCGCTGACTCCGGGACAGGCTTGGCAATGAACCTGCACTCCTTTGCATCGATTCTGCGGTTCCAAGGTTCACCGATTCAACATTCCATCGGACTGCGTCGCGAGCATCAACTGCTGCTCCACTATGCCAGAACGGAGATGGCGGAAGACCACATTGGTGAAGTGCTGGCACTGCTGCTCCAAGGGGGAATCGATTGGGCTTATCTGCTAAAATGCGGTGGTCGGCATCGCGTCCTGCCGCTGTTCTATGCGAACTTCAAGAGACACTTGGCAGAGCGAGTGCCGGCGGACATCGATGGAGCGGCAATTCGTACGCTGGGGCCGGAGGATCTTCTGCTGTTTTTGTGTCTGCATGGCAGCAAACACCGCTGGGAAAGCCTGAGCTGGATTTGCGACATCCAGGAATTGATCAACTCGCAGCTGAAGATCGACTGGGAGCGGGTGGCTCGCGACGCCAGGCGGCTCGGCCTGGAAAAAATGCTCGCTTCGGGTCTGGAAATAGTCCGGAATCTTTTGGGCACAAGGTTGCCGGATGAGGTTCTAAGATCCCTGCCGGTCGATCGGATGACCCGCGAACTGGCCAGGGAGGCTGAAGTTTCGCTCTTTCGTGAGGACAGGGAAAGCTCTGTGGAGGCCCATTGCCAACTGAACCGATACTTTCTGAAATCCATGTCACAGTGGCGAGACCGCTTTCTGGCTTGCGCTCAAGCGTTCATGATCCCCACCTACTACGAATTCCTGGCCATCCATTTTCCGACAGCCGCATTTTTCCTTTACTACCTGTTCCGGCCCATGCGGCTGGCGGCAAAGTACACCAAAGGTCTGTTGCCCTCTTGAACAACGGCACACAAATCGCTCTCAGCCAGGAGACGGGCTTCCACCGGATGTTTTTGACATACGCATCATCAATCACCTGCTCGAAAAGGGTGATCTTTTTCCCTTATTTTACCTGCGCAACATCTTCTCCTCGAACCTCCTTAATCTCTTAGAAGAATGAAGTTATTCGAACTGATTTCATTGAATCCTTCAGCCTCAAGTACCGGGAATGCGAAGGTTTGATGGACGAACTACTCAGATGCGTTGTCAAGAGAGGATAAAGCGGATATGCTGACCATGATGACGATTTTTTCCGGTCTAATATCCGACAAGCTTCCTCGGATGCTCGTCGCCAAAAGAACTCAGCGAAGGACTCCAGCGAGGAAAGATTCAAGAAGCTCAGGAGGCGATTCTGGACAACATCGAGGCGCGCTTTGAGATAGTACCTGAGTCCATGGCAAAGGAAGTCCAGGGAATCGAAGAACTCGGAGTACTGAAGGCGCTTCACCGAGGAAGTGTCAAAGTTGCAGCGTTAGACGATTTCAAGGCGCTGCTCAAGAAAGCCAAGGATTAAAGCTTTTCCTTGTCACGATTGACGATTTACCCGTCGCGGCTCTTCTGTTGGTTACCATCTACGATTCTTGTGTAACGGCTGTTAATAATTCATTAGAGCTTTACGATTTATTCGTCACGATGAAAAAAGCGCTCATCTGCGGCATCTCCGGCCAGGACGGCACCTACCTGGCAAAACTGCTTCTACAAAAGGGCTACAAAGTCTACGGGACCTCACGGGATGCCCAACTCACCCCGTTTAGCAACCTCAGACGCCTGGGCATCATTGAGCAGGTGGGCCTTGAGTCCATGGCCCTGAACGATTTCCGCAGCGTTCTGCAGGTGCTGATCAAAGTCAAACCGGATGAAGTTTACAATCTGGCCGGGCAAAGTTCGGTCGGCCTTTCGTTCCATCAGCCAGTGGAAACTTTGGAAAGTATAAGTGTTGGGACTAACAATCTCCTTGAAGCCATCCGTTTTACCGAACTGCCGACCAAATTGTATAATGCCGCCTCCAGTGAGTGTTTTGGGGACACCAACGGCCTCTCGGCAGATGAGGATACCCCGTTCCGACCCAGAAGCCCTTACGCGGTGGCCAAAGCGGCCGCCTTCTGGCAAGTGGCCAACTACCGTGAAGCCTATGGCCTATTTGCCTGCTCCGGCATTCTGTTCAATCATGAGTCACCCCTTCGACCTCAAAGATTTGTTACCAGGAAAATTGTCTCCGCCGCCTGCCGCATTGCCGCCGGGAGCAATGAAAAGCTCCGCTTGGGCAATATTTCCATCCAACGTGACTGGGGCTGGGCGCCCGAATATGTTGAAGCCATGTGGCTGATGCTCCAGGATAAGCAGCCGGACGACTATGTGATTGCCACCGAAGAAACCAATTCCCTGGAAGCATTCATCGAAACAGCCTTCTCCTGTGTTGGTTTGAATTGGCAGGATCATATCGAAATCGATCCTGGGCTGTTCCGCCCCACCGATCTCATGGTCGGCCAGGCCATTGCGAAAAAAGCAAAGAAAAAACTCGGCTGGATGGCGCGATTCAAAATGAGAGACGTCGTCAGAATGATGGTGGAGCAGGAGAACCAGTAAGCTAAATCGGATTTCGATATTCGAATTTCGAATTTACAAATCCTCGAGCCTCTTGCAAAAGTCCTGTAACGTCATTCCGGCGAGCGCCGGAATCCAGGTTTTTTAAGGTTTTCTGGACCCCGGCTTTCGCCGGGGTGACGGGGACAAATTAAAGGTGAGCTCAGAATCTACCAACCCGATGATATCAGAACATAGCGCGACGAATTCTCTTGTCACTTGCCCTCTCTCTACCCCCTGCTCTATGCTCGCTGCCCCATGCCCTTTTCACGCACCACGCAACAACACAACAACGCAACACGAACCCCTGACGTGGTACTGAAGTACTGTTTCCATTTTATAAGAAACGAATCACTATGGCCAACCCCTGAGAATAGAAATTGGACCAGAGGAAGTAATTGCGGCTGTTAAACGGATGAAGAAAAAAGAAAGGGATGCTTTTCTAGAAGACCTCCTCGCTGCCACATCCTCTGAGTATTTAAAGAGCATTGAAGAGGCGCGTAATGATTACAGGGCGGGCAGAATAAAGACCCACCTTGAGGTCTTCCATTGAAATACAGGCTCATTTATACCAACAGGACACTTAGAGACATGGAGTTCAGTTTGGCATTGTTAGCTATGAACAGGCGGCATAATTCAAGAGTATTCTCTCTCCAGTATTTCCAACCTGAATACTGAAAATCTTGTTCTTGACCAAGAGCTTTTGTCAAGGCAGGCAAATGGGCTGGATCAACTGAACCCTAAAAATCATAAAATACAGTTCAGGCACAAACGTTTCTTTCAATCACCGCGGTGCCCGTTTCCATCGTAATTTCGGAGCTGTTCACCTTCGAGGTCGAGCTCTTGATGTATGCGACGCCGGTGATCTATCCGCTGTCTGCGATCCCCGGGAAGTATCGTTTCTTCATCCTGGCCAATCCCATGACGCCGATCATCGAGACCTTCCGCTACGGCTACGGCTTCTTGGGCTCGGGGACCTTCGATCCGTTGCACCTCGCCTACAGCACGGCATTCACGGCAATCATCCTGTTAATCGGCATTCTTCTCTTCAGCCGCATTGAACGGACCTTCATGGACACGGTTTGAAAGGGTTGAAGGCCTCGACGTCACGCCCAAACACACAGCCATATGGGACAACCGTGTAACCGAGTTGGCGGAGCTGTATTCCGCCAACCAAGCACTACCAACCAAGAACCAAGAACGTTATGCCTGTCCTTATTTCTTCGAATATTCCCAAACAGATCCGACGTGTTGTCGAGGCTATGGTTCCCCCCTCGCACATGGAATTGACCGACATCACGATCCAAGGATTGGTTAATATCATTGCTGAGGTTTTTGCAAAGGAGCCCCGGTTAGTGTTCGCATACCTTTACGGTTCAGCGATCAGGGGGGCAGAGGCTCGAGACATCGACATTGCCGTTTACTCCGCGGGAGAATCCGTCCCGCACGAGTTATCCGCCGACCTCAAGATTGCTCTCAGTCATGGGACAGCGCTTCTACCGGATGTTTTTGACGTACGCGTCATCAATCACCTGCTGGAAAGAGGAGATCTTTTTGCTTTGTTTTACCTGCGCAACGTGTTCTCGAACAACCTCCTTATCTTAGACAAGGATGAAACTGTGCGAACCAGTTTCATCGAATCCTTTAATCTGAAGTACCGGGAGTGCGAAGGTCTGATGGACGAGGTGGTGAGGTGAGAGTCGATCTGCCCAGGCTGAGACAATATCTACTCGGGATCACCAAGAACGCTGTGGAACTGCGCGAGCTCATCGAGCAGAATCAACTCGGACCAGACATCCTGGCGCTCAAAGCGGCAAAATACATGCTTGTGGAATTGGGTGTTGCGGAGCAAAGTGGCATTCGAAGTGACGCTAACCTCTTCCTCCGCTCAAGCAGCCGTAAATGCATAGGATCATTACACCCCAGGCTTGAATTTTTCGGGTCTTGCTCGTCACTTTCCACAATTTACGGTTCACGGCCTTCAAAGCTTATCACTGCTTCGAAGTTACTCGTCACGGCTCTTAAGGTTCTCTGATGTCCCCAAGCCGGTTTGGATACAGGCCAAGCGGAGCCAACCCAAAGCTGACCGCCGATGTCTGACTTCTGACCTCTGATTACTGATCTCCAATCCCCAGGGAGGAGGTGTTTTATGCAAATGGAAGAGCTCAAAATAAGATATCCAAGTGGATTTGAACGCGCTGTTCATATGACAAAGAGTGAGCTGGAGCACCATCTTCGGCTAATGGCTGCTCTCAAGATGATTGAGCTCGGCAAGGTATCCTCAGGTAAAGCTGCTGAGTTGGCGGGCATGTCAAGGATCGAATTCCTCGAAACTTGTGGCAGATACAGAATCAGCCTGTTTAACTATCCACCAGGGGAGGTAGAGGAAGAGCTGAGAAGAGATCTGGAAGCTGCAAGAAACCTAATCACACAATGAAAATAGTCTCAGACACCAGCCCAATTATAGGGCTTGCCAAGGTCGGAAGACTTGATCTTCTCAAGAGTTTGACGGGAGCAGTCTTGATTCCACCCTTTGTCCACAGAGAGCTTTTCGGCAAGACTGGCGGCGAAACATCCCAGATTGAAGAAGCGCTCAAGAATTTTGTCAAGGTGGTGACTATCGATATTGTAGATTCTTCAGTGGCGGCTATACTGGATGAACTGGATGAGGGAGAGAGACAGGCTATTGCCCTTGCTTTGTGTCTTGGAAAGGATGTTTTGCTGCTAATCGACGATTATGCGGGAAGGCAAGCAGCGAAGAAATTGCACCTCACTTTTACGGGCCTTGTAGGATTGCTGCTATCAGCCAAGGAAAAAGGGGTTGTGGCTCAAGTCCGGCCGCTCATTGAGGGATTGCGAGAAGCCGGATACTGGCTTTCTGATGAGATTATGGAAATAGCGAAGGAGCTGGCAAGAGAGTGAGCAAGCTGAAAAACCATTCGCGTTGGATTCTGTCACTGCTTTTAAGTCACTTGTCACTGCTCTTAAGTTTTTTAACTCGTCACTATTCACTCGTCACTTGTCACTGCTTTTAAGTCACTCGTCATTCTTTGGCGCACCTGGAACCGGGAACCATTTTCATGCACTACGACATCGCCTCGAAAATATTGATGGAAAAATGCCGAGGGCAGATTCTGCGGCGGCTCTTTGGGCTTTCTGTGGCGGAAAGCAGCCTCCTTCAGGAATTGCCTCAGGAAACCGTGAGCGTGAAGCGGAGCGATTTTGCCGTCATGGTCACAGACGAATCAGGAGCACATCACCTGGTGCTTCTGGAGATTCAAACCCGGTGGGACCGTCAGCTCCCGCTACGCTTGCTGGACTACCGAAGCCGCTACCTGCTGAAGTATGACGTCGACGCGATCTCGTGCATCCTGCTGTTGAGGCCGTCGGGCGCGGCCCTCGCCCGTTATGAGGACAGCGAGGTCACGTTTGCTTATCGTCTTATCCGGCTTTATGAAATGGACGCTCGTGAGATTGTCGAAGAGAACATCTTATGCCTGATGCCGTTTGTTCCTATCATGCAACACGGGGAGGATCTGCTGGACCAGGCTGATTCCCTGCTTTACCAGAGTGCGTTGTCAAGAGAGGATAAAGCGGATATGTTGACCGTGATGACGATTTTTTCCGGTCTAATATCCGACAAGCTTCCCCGGATGCTCGTCGCCAAGAGGAGAGACATCATGATCGAATCCGCAGCCTATGATGTGATCAAACAGGAAGGACTCAGCGAA
>JADGQM010000001.1 GCA_017881795.1 Syntrophobacteraceae bacterium | reverse complement strand
CCCTTTGATGGTTTTTCAATAGCCTGCTGGAAGGCTATCCCGGCTGCGGCAGGCTTTTTTGCGCAGCCACGACCGGCGCCTGAAGGCCCCAAGACCTTTTGAGGAATCTTTCCTGCCCTGAAATGGTGATTGCGCCGAGAAAAGAGAGTCGGAGATGCGGTTTGAACCGGTTATCGGATTAGAAATACATGCTCAGCTTTTGACTGACAGCAAGATTTTCTGTGGCTGTACCACCACATTTGGGGCCAGCCCGAATACTCACACGTGTCCGGTCTGCCTGGGCATGCCGGGAGTGCTTCCCGTGCTCAATCAACAAGTTGTTGAATTTGCCATGAAGATGGCTCTGGCCACTCACTGCACCATCGCTCCCTACAGCCAGTTCGCCAGGAAGAACTACTTCTACCCCGACCTTCCCAAGGGCTACCAGATTTCCCAGTACGAATTTCCGCTGGCGCGGAACGGTTGGGTCGACGTAGCAACGGAAGTCACGGTCAGGCGTATCCGGATTCATCGGATTCATATGGAAGAAGATGCCGGAAAGCTCGTTCATGATGAATTTCAACCCGTCAGCTATGTTGACTTCAACCGAACGGGAGTGCCGCTCCTGGAGATCGTCAGTGAACCGGACATCCAGACGCCCGAGGAGGCTGCCGCCTACTTGAGGACGTTGCGAGAGGTCCTGCGATATCTTGAGATCTGTGATGGCAACATGGAAGAAGGGAGTATGCGGTGCGATGCCAATATTTCCCTGCGGCCCCTTGGAACTGAGCCCCTCGGGGTGAAGACGGAACTTAAAAATATGAACTCTTTTCGGAACGTTCAGCGGGCTCTCGAATTTGAAATCCGGAGGCAAACGGCTTTGCTCGAGCGAGGCGAACCGGTCATTCAGGAAACGCGACTCTGGGATGCCAACCGCAACGTCACGCTAAGCATGCGCGGCAAAGAAGAGGCTCACGATTATCGCTATTTTCCGGATCCCGATCTGGTGCCCATCGTGGTCGCAAACGACTGGGTTGAAGCGGTCAGAGCGAAGCTCCCGGAACTTCCCGACGCGAAGCGAGAACGCTTCATCCGCGACTACGGCCTGCCGACTTACGACGGCGAGGTGCTGACGTCGTCCAAAGCCCTCGCCAACTACTTCGAAGCAGCCGTTGGCGCTTTTCCTCAGCCGAAAACGGTCAGCAACTGGATCATGTCCGAGCTCATGCGAGAGCTCAAACGAGATGATCGCGACATCGAGGCCTGCCCGGTGGCGCCTGATAATCTTGCAGAGCTGCTCCATCTGATCGATAGCGGAACGGTAAGTGGCAAGATCGCCAAGTCCGTTTTCGAACAAATGTACGCCACTGGTAAACGAGCCCGGGCGATTGTTGAGGAAAACGGACTGGTTCAAGTAAAGGACGAAGGCGCCATTGAAAAGGTGGTCGACGAGGTTCTCGCGGAAAACCTCACCGAGGTTGAACGTTACAAAGCGGGCAACGAGAAATTGCTCGGCTTCTTTGTCGGGCAGATCATGAGAAAAACGAAAGGCAAGGCCAACCCGCAACTGGTGAATGACATCCTGCGGAAGAAATTGTCGTCGTCGTGGAACCAACTGCCTTGAAGCCGCTTTCCTGGCTTTTCGTGTTCATTCAGTGGATGAATTAAGAAGGAAACAAACATGCCGGAAAAATGGTTGCCGCCAATCTACTGGGATGGTGATGCCGTGATGATCCTGGATCAAAGAGTCCTTCCCCATCGGGAACGGACCCTCAGATGCACGAACCCCAATCAGGTAATTTCGGCCATTAGCACTATGGCCATCCGCGGGGCGCCAGCCATAGGGGTTGCTGGAGCCATGGCTCTTGCCCTGGGAGCGCGCAACCTGAGCACTTCCGATCCGAAGACCTTCAAGAGGAAGTTTTCTGCCCTTTGCGAAAAAGTGAAGCGCGCCCGCCCCACAGGCAGGAATTTGAGCTGGGCGGTTGAGAGAGTTTGTGCAGTTCTCGGGGAAAATCCGAACGCAACCGTCGCTGAGTTAGAGGCGAACATCCGGGGGATGGCAGATACCATCCTGAACAAAGACATTGTTGACAATCAAGCCATCGGATCCTACGGACGAAAAATCATTCCTCGCGGCGCACGCATCCTCACCTACTGCAATGCCGGTGCGCTTGCAACGGCCGACTATGGCACGGCGCTCGGAGTCATCCGTGCGGCTTATGATGTCGATCCTTCCATTCAAGTATACTCTTGTGAAACCCGTCCGTTCCTTCAAGGATGCCGCCTCACGGTCTATGAACTGATGCGCGCCGGCATCCCCGTTACTCTAATCACCGATAATTCCGTCGGCAGCCTGATGTGCCAGAAAAAAGTGGACGTGGTCGTGGTGGGAGCAGATCGTATTGCCGCCAATGGAGACACCGCGAATAAAATTGGAACCTACATGATCGCCGTGCTCGCGCACCATCATAAAATTCCTTTCTACATTGCCGCCCCGAGATCGACCATCGACCCCACAATCTCCGATGGAGAGGCCATACCCATCGAACAGCGTGACCCTCGCGAGGTCACTCATTTCCATGGCCGACCTGTGGCTCCTGGCGGCGCCCAAGCCTTAAACCCCGCCTTCGATGTGACCCCCCATAGCCTCATCACGGGGATTATCACCGAGAAGGGACTTGTCAATAAGCCCTATAGCAAGGCCATCAGGAAGGTCCTGGAAGACTGAGGTGATTGCGGATGTCGGATGTCGGATTTCGGATGTGCGGATGTGCGGATGTCGGATTGCGAATGGAGGACAGTGAATTCAGTTCGTGTGTCTTCGTTAATCTTCGTGTGACTTAGTGGACCGGTTTTGAGAGATTGCGGATTGCGGATTGCGGATGTGGGATTTTGGATGTGGGGTTGCGGACATCAGGTGGCAGCTTCAAGAACCTGGGTTGCCGGAAGGCGGGCTTGGTTGTAGAGCAGGCTTGCGAGCCTGCTCGCCTGGTAAACACCAATCACAAGGATATTTTCAGGCAGTTTCTCAGCCTTTATTGAATACAATCTCCAGCACTTCCTGCAACGACCGCACCCCTATGCAGTCTCCCGCCAGTTCCTGGGACAAGCGATCGGCATTGCTCTTCGGCATGAGATACTTGGAGAACCCCATTTTGCTTGCTTCCATGGCCCGGATCGCGGTGTGTCCCACACCGCGGACTTCACCAGCCAGGCCCACCTCTCCCCAGATCACCAGGTCCGGCGGCACCGGCCGATCCAGGTAAGTGCTTACCAGAGCTGTGGTCATGGCGAGATCGACCGCCGGTTCGAGCAGGCGAACTCCCCCGGCAACATTCACGAAGACATCATGCTGGGCAAAGTTAAACCCCAGCTTCTTTTCCAGGACGGCCAGGAGGAGTGACAGCCGATTGCTGTCCACCCCCATGCTCGTCCGTCGCGGCTGCATCCAGCCGGTGGTGCTCACCAGGGCTTGAAGCTCCACTAGAAGCGGGCGCGTCCCTTCCACGGAGCAGGCCACGACGGAACCGGCCACCCCTTTGGGGCGTTCCGCAAGCAAGAGCTGCGAAGGATTGGGGACCTCTTCCAGTCCCAGTTCCTTCATTTCGAAAACTCCTACCTCATTGGTTGAGCCATAACGGTTTTTCACCGCGCGCAGAAGGCGAAATGTATGCGTGCGATCGCCTTCGAGGTAAATCACCGTGTCCACAAGATGTTCGAGGGCGCGGGGCCCGGCAATAGAGCCTTCTTTGGTGACATGGCCGATGAGAAAGATTCCGATATTTCTTTCCTTGGCTTCCCGCATCAGCCGTGCCGTACATTCCCGGACCTGGGTGATGGAACCGGGAGCAAGATCGAGCTGTCGGGAGTGGAAGGTTTGGATGGAGTCCACCGCGACAATCTCCGGGGGCTTCTCTTCGATGACTTCCAGCAGAGCTTCGAGCGAATTCTCGGAAAAAATATAGAGGTTCGGGGCTTCGATTTTCAGCCGCAGAGCCCTCAGCTTAAGCTGCTGCGGGCTTTCTTCACCGGATACGTAGAGCACCCGTCGAGTTTGAGCGAGTTGTGCCATGGCCTGCAGGAGCAGGGTAGACTTGCCGATCCCGGGATCGCCCGCCAGCAAAACGATAGACCCGGGCATGAGCCCGCCGCCGAGCACCCGGTCCCATTCCCCGATGCCACTCTGGAGGCGGTCTTCCGATTCAAAAGGAATATCGGCAAGCGCGAGCGGTTGGGCCCTCGATGATAAGCTCGCCCCTCGGGAAGATTTCTTTATCGCCATTTCTTCCACGAGGCCTTGCCAGCTCTGACAGTCCGGACAGCGCCCCAGCCACTTTGGGCTTACGTAACCACATTGCTGGCACCGGAAGATGGTTTTCTTATTCGACATGAGTTTCCTCCACAGTTCTATTTCCGTTTTTCCCTCGCAGTTGGAGTTCCAGGTTGCAGGGAATTGATGTTTGATTGACAAAATCAGGCCGATTGTATATATCCTGAAACGGGTTTTCAGAGCAAACGGCAAGTTCCCAGGATACTTGAAAAACACACGTGTGTAGCGAAGAGAGGAGCGGTTCTGATGGCAGGAAAAAACATCATTGAAATTAGCGACAGCACGTTTGAGCAGGAAGTTCTGCAGTCGGAAGTACCCGTTCTGGTGGATTTTTGGGCGCCGTGGTGCGGGCCCTGCAGAGCGATCGCTCCCGTCATTGATGAGCTGTCCGGAGACTATGCAGGCAAGCTCAAAGTGGCAAAGTGCAACGTCGATGACAATCCCAAGACGCCTTCCCGTTACGGCATTCGCGCGATCCCGACCCTGATCCTTTTCAAGAATGGGAGTGTAAGCGAACAAATCACCGGCGCCGTAGCCAAGTCCCAGATCACTGCTGCCGTCGACAAAGCAGTTGGCTAAGAACCGGCATGACCTGAGATGGTTCTGCTTGAGTCTCCTCGAAGGAACATAGGAGATTCCAGCTCCCCCTTGCAATAACAGGAACCATTATGCGCTTTGCTTCTAGACCGTTGGTAAACCTTTTTCGGCATTTTGTTGTTTTACTTCTGCCCATCTTCATGCTGGGAATCTGCGGCTGTGATTCCTATTTGGTAAAATTTTACTTCGGAGACACCTTCGGCAAGGGTTCCTCCTCGGCCCTTGAGAAAAGTGCCGAGCAGCTTGTAATCGAAGGCACGCAGAAGATGCAGAAAAAAGATTATGAAGATGCGATCAAAGCGTTTCAGCAACTGAAAGAGCGCTATCCTTACAGCAAGTATGCAATTCTGGCGGAACTCAAGCTTGGCGATGCCCACTTTTACAATAAGGATTATGCTGATGCGGCCATAGCGTACGAGGAGTTCGCGCGACTCCATCCGCGAAATGAAGTGATCCCCTATGTGCTCTATCAAATTGGGATGTGCCATTTCTTATCTTTTACCACCGTTGACCGGGACCAGGAAGAAACGCGGTTGGCGATGGAATCTTTTCAGCGCTTGATTCAGGCTTATCCGCAGTCCGAGTACACTCTGAAAGCGAAGAAACAGTTCTTTGAATGTCAAAAGCGCATAGTTGCCCATGAGTTTCATGTCGGGCGACTCTATTACATTATGGGGGAATTTTACGCGGCGAAAGATCGGCTGGAATTGATCAATCGCAATTTCCCTCAAGCGGTCAGGGACCTGGGCTATGAAGAGGAGATTAAAAAGATGGTGGCGACGTCCGAGCAGCGTCTGGCCGAAGGGGCTAAGAAGCCCAGCATCTGGACTCGCATAGGTTTCTAGTAGAGTATTTTAATGAGATAAATGTGTTGACAAACGAAAAAACTTCTTTAGAGTTGAACTTGCCTCGTCGGAGTAGGTGAGCTCTGCTCCGAGAGTAACCTCGACAAAATACCAGGAAGAACGTCTGGCAGACAAAAATTATTGAGACTAGCACCCATTCCCCGGAAATGCCGCTTCCTCAAAATCATCTTGCCAGTGTGAGACGCATCATGCCCGAAGAACAGGTTCGTGACGATTGACAATTTACTATCCATGGAGTGGACGGATATGCCTCAAGCTACGCAAAACACCCAGGACACTCAGAAGCAAGCCAAAGACCTGGAAAATGCTGAACAACCCCGCAACGAAATGAACCTTGTGGAGTTGAAAAGTAAGAACATCAGGGAGTTGATGACCATCGCCAAGGCCCTCAACATTGAAGGAGCCAGTGCGATGCGAAAGCAGGAACTGATCTTCTCTCTGCTCCAGGCTCAGGCGGAAATGAGCGGTCTGATTTATGGAGAAGGAGTCCTGGAGATCCTGCCTGACGGATTCGGCTTTCTCCGAAGCCAGAACTATAACTATCTCCCGGGTCCGGATGACATATACGTCTCGCCCTCACAGATCCGGCGCTTCAGTCTGCGAACCGGGGACAGCATCTCCGGGCAGATTCGCCCACCCAAAGACAATGAACGCTACTTCGCGCTCTTAAAGGTGGAAGCGGTTAATTATGAAGATCCTGAGGTAGCTCGAGATAAAATACTCTTTGACAACCTTACTCCCCTCTATCCGGATCGACGCGTCAGGCTGGAAAGCATTGCCGATAATCTTTCCACCAGGGTGATGGATCTCTTGACCCCTATCGGTTTCGGCCAGCGCGGCCTGATCGTCGCTCAGCCTCGCACCGGCAAGACCATGCTGCTTCAAAATATTGCCAATGCCATCTCGGTTAACCATAAGGAGGCTTACCTCATTGTTTTGCTGATCGATGAGAGACCCGAAGAAGTCACCGATATGCAACGGAACGTGCGGGCCGAAGTAGTGAGCTCCACCTTTGACGAGCCGCCCCAGCGTCACGTGCAGGTGGCGGAGATGGTAAGCGAAAAAGCCAAACGGCTGGTGGAACATAAACGGGATGTAATCATCCTCCTCGACAGCATCACGCGCCTCGCCCGAGCCTATAACTCGGTGGTGCCTCCGAGTGGGAAGATCCTCTCCGGCGGCTTGGACTCGAATGCACTGCACCGCCCGAAACGCTTTTTTGGCGCTGCGCGCAACGTCGAACAGGGCGGCAGCCTGACCATTATTGCCACGGCGTTGATTGACACGGGCAGTCGCATGGATGAGGTAATCTTTGAGGAATTCAAGGGCACTGGCAATATGGAAATTGTGCTTGACCGCAAGCTTGCCGATCGCCGCATCTTTCCGGCTATTGATATTAACAAGTCCGGCACGCGTAAAGAGGAGTTGTTGATTCCATCAGATGATCTCAACCGCATCTGGATTCTTAGAAAACTGCTTTCTCCGCTGAATCCGATCGATGCCATGGAATTTTTGCTCGACAAAATGCAGGGCACTAAAGGCAACGCGGATTTTCTCGCCTCCATGAACCGCTAGACCAGAAAGAGTTTGCAGTTCAGGGGTACGAAAACAAGGCCCTGGGAGCCCGGCGCCGTGTCCTGAGCCTACATTTCCTTCTAAAAATACTTGAGCAAAATGGAAGGTGGTGTATAATAACAAATTCAAAATGGCTCAAGGAAAAGAAGGAGGAACAGAACCAATGAAAGAGAATATCCATCCCGCGTATCGTCAGACCGTTATCCGGTGCGCCTGTGGCAACGAAATTCCGACTGGATCAACAAAGCAAGAGATCCGGGTTGAAATTTGTTCCAACTGCCATCCCTTTTACACGGGCAAACAAAAGTTGGTGGATTCTGCTGGTCGCATTGAGAGATTTCGCAGGAAATACGAAAAATTCCAGACCAAAGAGGCTTAGCGTCGGAACTCTGGACAATCCCCATTCCACAGAATTTATTATTTTTTTGTGTAGCCCTGTGCAATTGAGGGCAGGCCGATACGGTTATGTTCAATCGTCTGAAAAGTGTTGAGGAAAGATATCACCAGCTTGAGGAAGAGCTCAGCAACGCAGAAATTCTGGCTAATCAAAAGGAATACCAGAAGGTTACCAGAGAGCATGCCGAAATCTCCCCCGTTGTCGAGACCTACCGGCAATTCAAGAGGTTAAGCCGGCAAGTCCAGGAAAATCAGGAACTGCTTGAGGCGGAAGATGATCCGGAAATGCGAGAGCTTTTCAAGCATGAGGTCGCCCGGCAGCGGAAAGAACTGGATGCATGCGAGACAGAACTCAAGCTCATGCTTGCTCCCAAGGACCCCAAAGACGACAAAAGCGTCATCCTTGAAATCCGGGCTGGTACAGGAGGTGAGGAAGCGGCGCTTTTTGTCGCTGACCTCTTCCGGATGTATTCACGCTACGCTGAACTTCGTCGGTGGAAGGTCGAAATTTTGGATGCCCATCCGACCGGCATCGGCGGTTTAAAGGAAATCGTCGCCGAGATTAACGGCAAGGGAGCCTACAGCCGGCTGAAATACGAGCGGGGGGCGCACCGGGTCCAGCGCGTGCCGGTGACAGAGAGCCAGGGGAGAATCCATACCTCGGCCGTGACGGTGGCCGTTCTTCCCGAAGCCGAAGAGGTGGACGTTTACATCGATCCCAACGAACTGCGTGTGGACGTGTTCCGGTCCTCCGGACCAGGCGGACAAAGCGTGAACACCACTGATTCCGCCGTGCGCATCACTCATGTCCCTAGCGGGCTGGTGGTGATCTGCCAGGATGAAAAGTCACAGCACAAGAACAAAGCCAAGGCTCTGAAGGTGCTTCGCGCTCGCTTGCTGGATCAGATGCAAAGCGAGCAAGAGGCGAAAATCGCTCAGGAACGAAAGAGTCAGGTCGGCACCGGAGACCGGAGCGAGCGCATCCGCACGTACAATTTCCCCCAAAACCGAGTTTCCGACCACCGGATCAACCTCACCCTCTATAAATTGGATGCCATTCTTGACGGCGGCACTCTCGACGATATTATCGACCCTTTGACCACGCATTTTCAGGCAGAAGCCTTGAAGGGTTTGCGGCTGGGCTAGTCGTCCATCCACCGCCGAACAATCAGAAGCCTTCTGGTTAAAGCCACTCGTATTGCGGAATTGAGGAATGGAAGAGAGATGGACGGTTCTCAAGGTGCTCCAGTGGACCACGGAGTACTTTGGCCTTAAGGAGATTGACCAACCGCGCGCCAGTGCTGAAGTGCTGCTTGCTCATGTGCTTGGACTGGAACGTATCCAACTCTACCTCAATTTCGATCGTCCTCTCGCCCCCGACGAATTGGCCGCATATCGGGATTCAATCCGTCGCCGAGCGGCACGCGAACCCACCCCATATATAACCGGAAAACAGGAATTCTGGTCTTTGGAACTTGAGGTCACTCCGGCCGTCCTGATTCCGCGGCCGGAAACGGAATTGCTCGTCGAAAAGGCGCTCGAGCTCGTAAAAGACTCCTCGAAACGAGTGCTTGATCTGGGCACGGGCTCGGGAGCCATCGCCATTGCCCTCACCCACGAATGCCGTGCTGTTAGGGTGATTGCCACCGACACATCCTGCGCGGCCCTTCTGGTAGCCAGGCGTAACGCCTCTCGTCATGGTGTCGATGATCGCATCGCTTTTGTCGCGACCGATTTGTTTCGCGGCTTTTCTTCTTCCAGCCCACCATTCGATGTGATCATTAGCAACCCACCGTATGTGGGTGAAAAAGAATTACCTCAACTTGCTCCGGAAATAATAAGATACGAACCAAAAGCCGCCCTCCTGGCAGGCCCCCAGGGGCTTGCGGTAATTCGGCGGATTATTGGCGACGCGTCGGCTTACCTGAAAGAGGGCGGATCGCTGTTGTTGGAGATTGGGGCCGGACAGGCAGAAATTATGCGCGCAGAACTTAGTGGGGATTCCTTGATGGGTCGCTTTGAATTCATTCGGGATTATTCCGGAATCCTGCGCATCCTGCACATTCAAAAGGTTCGTGGTTGATGGTTGATGGTTGATAGGTTTTGGGGATGTTAGGTTCAACCTCTGGCTGTTGACTCCTGGGCCAGAACTCGGCACTCAGGACTCAGCACTTATATATGTGGCAGGTGAGAAATGGACAAACTGGTGATCGAAGGTGGTGTCAGTCTTAAAGGGCAGGTGTCGATAAGTGGGGCTAAGAATGCTGCGCTCCCCCTCATGGCTGCGTCACTGCTCGCCAGTGGCAAGCACACCTTCGCCAACGTCCCCAGGCTTCGCGACATCCGCACCATGCAGGTCCTGCTATCCAACATGGGAGCGGTTTCTGAACAGGGAGATCGGTTCGAGCTCGATACCTCAGACATCCGTACGTTTGAGGCGCCCTATGAACTGGTCAAGACCATGAGAGCATCCGTACTGGTCTTGGGCCCTCTTCTCGCCCGGTATCGAAAAGCGCGTGTATCCCTGCCGGGCGGCTGTGCCATTGGTGCTCGCCCGATTAATCTGCACCTGAGAGGACTGCAACAGATGGGTGTGGACATCGAACTGGACCATGGCTATGTCATCGCGAGCGCGTCAAGATTGCGAGGAGCGGTGATCAGCTTTGATCAAGTGACGGTCACGGGGACCGAGAATCTCATGATGGCCGCTACTCTGGCAGACGGTGTAACCGTGCTTCAGAATGCGGCTCAGGAACCGGAAGTCGTTGCTCTCGCCGAATATTTGAACAAAATGGGTGCTCGGATCGAAGGCGCGGGAACCACTGAAATCAAGATTGATGGCGTAAGGGAGCTCACTCCCAGCGACTTTACCGTGATACCCGATCGTATTGAAACAGGAACCTACCTGGCTGCTGCCGGGATTACCAACGGGCATCTCAAGCTGAGAGGCTGCCGCCCTGACCACCTGGATGCGGTGATTCAGCACTTGGCACAAGCGGGTTTGGCGATTGAGGCTGGGCAGGATTCTCTAGAGGTGAGGCGGGTTTCGAAAATCAGGAGTGTAGACGTAAAGACGCGACCGTACCCGGCTTTTCCCACCGACATGCAGGCTCAATTTATGGCGCTCATGGCGCTCGGCGATGGCGTGAGCCTCATCACCGAACAGATCTTTGAGAACCGTTTTATGCATGTTCTGGAACTCAAACGTCTGGGAGCGGAGATTGAGCTGGAAGGGCGAACTGCGGTGGTGCGAGGAGTGAGGAGACTGTCTGGAGCCCAAGTCATGGCGACCGATCTCCGCGCCTCGGCGTCGTTGGTGCTTGCTGCCTTAGCGGCAGAGGGGGTCACGGAAATCCACCGGATCTATCACTTGGACCGGGGCTACGAAACCATTGAAAAAAAGCTCGCGGCAATTGGCGCCAAAGTCTGGCGTGAAAAAACCTGATGGTCCTCGTCGAGCTAACCCATTCAACAGTGGAAGCGGACATCAAAGGTCATGGTGGCTCCAATACTGAGCACTGGGCACTGGCCGCTGACGCACCTGGCAGGCTGGAAAGCCCGCCCCACGTTCAGGTCACCTTAGCTCTTTTGGTGATCACTGATAACTGATCACTGACCACTGGCCATTACTACTGACCACTCTACCTGGCTGATGAGACACTCGGTCCTTTATTTCCGCTGGCCACGTCCTTTTTCATGGCTGGTCATCGCCTTCGTGACCGGGATTGCAGCTGAACATTGCTGCCCCTGGGCTGTTCCAATGGTCTGGGCAACGGCAGGCGTCTTTTTACTGCTGGCCTTGTTCCTGCTCGGACTGTTTTCTCAAAGCATTTCGTGGCGATCTCCCGTGGTCCCTCTGGTGGTGTTTTGCGCCCTTGGTTTTCTTGCGGGACGACTGGCGCGACCCGATCTGCCCGCACCGCCGAGTCTTGAGCCCTTTATTGACTCTTCCCAGACTCTCTTCCTTGGAGAAGTGAGCTCGCCTCTGGATTTTTATCCGGACAAGATCCGACTCTCTGTGCAGCTCCATGCGGCGGTGGTTGAAGGTCGGAGCATCCCCGTCGCAGGGGGTGTTCTTCTTACTCTCGGCAAGACTCGCAGTGTGCCCACAGAATGGTTTCCCGGTGACATGGTCGCCCTGCGTTTGAGCCTCAAGCGCCTTCATAATTTCAACAACCCCGGCGGCTACGATTACGTTCGCAGCCAGGCGGAGCGTGGAATCAACGCTCGGGCATATGTCGCTGACGACCGCTTTATGGTGAAATTGGCTGGCGCCTCCACCTCTTATCCCTGGTCCGTTTTGCAGAAGGCAAGAAGCGGTCTGGAGCGTTTCCGACAACGGGCGTTGCTCTGGATCCAGGGCAATCTTCCTCCTGATGTGGCAGCATTTTACGCAGGACTGCTTCTCGGTTACCAAAATCTCCTTTCCGATTCATGGCGGGAAGACCTTAACCGAGCGGGAGTCACTCACCTCCTTTCCATCTCCGGTCTGCACATGGGACTGGTCGCCCTCCTGGTGTTCTGGATCGTGAAGCGACTCTTGCGGATGCTGTGCCCTTTTGTGCTGCGCCGCATCGATGACCAGCGCATCGCCGTGTGGCCGGCGCTTTTGGCCGCTGCGACCTATGCCCTCATCGCCGGCTTTTCGGTCCCTCCCATCTGGCGTTCCATGGTGATGCTCACCATTTGTTTCGGCGCAGCATACTGGTATATTGCCGCCGACCCCTTTTCGGTTCTCGCAGCATCGGCCCTGGTCATTCTTCTTGCTGATCCCAACAGCCTCTGGCAGATTTCGTTTCAGCTAACCTTCGTCTGTATGTTTGCCATCTTCAGTCTCTACCCAAAGTTGGAACGCTTTCACCTCACCTCCGTCCATCCGGCATTCACTCGGAACAAATTGCCGGGAAAGCTGATTGCACCCTTTGAGGAAGCCTTTTGGCTGTCCATCGCCGTAAACATCATGGTGCTTCCCCTCACTGCCTATTATTTCCAGGGGATCTCTCTGGCAGGCTTCCTTGCTAACATTGTGCTCGTGCCGCTCACCGGGTTTTTTGTTCTGCCGCCCGGCTTGGCCAGTCTGGGAATTTTTGCATTCAGCGACAAGCTTGCCCTACCGCTCTTAAAGCTTGGAGGTTTCTTCTTGGAGGTCTTTCAAGCTCTGCTGAAATGGTTCAGTCACCTCTCGTGGAGCTACTTCTGGGTGGGGTCCGTCTCCGTCCTCTTCCTGGTGTTGTTCTATGCCGGGCTGACTCTCCTGCTCTGCCCATGGCGCTGGCGAAGCAAGGCCGTTGGCATCACCGTGCTGGTATTTTTCGGCTCGACCATAAGCGTCATCCAGCAGGCTCTTCCTCGCTCGGATGAACTTGGGACGCTGCGTGTCATGGCGCTTGATGTGGGTCAGGGGAGCTCGACGCTGGTGCAATTTCCAGGAGGGAAGACCATGTTGGTCGATGGGGGAGGGTTCTACAATGAAGCATTTGATATCGGACGGGCTGTCCTCGCGCCTTTTCTATGGTATTCAGGAATTCGCAAACTCGATTACGTGGTGCTTTCACACGACCACCCCGATCATCGGAATGGGCTGCGCTTTGTGCTCTCTCATTTTGATGTCGGCTGTCTTTGGGAAAGCGGGTTGACGGAAAACTCTCAGGTTCCGAGCGAACTTGCCATTATTGCCGCCAAACGGAAGATTCCAGTCAAGCAGCTTGGGGAGATTTTCGGCCGGCACACCATTGACGGTTGCGAGGTCAGAGTTATTCACCCAGCCCCATCCTATGTTCAAACCAAATGGGATGGACGGAATCTGAACAATGTGTCGCTGATGCTTCAAATCAACTTTGGTCGCACTGCGCTCATTCTCCCAGGGGATATTGATCAATCAATAGGACTTGCTCTATTTCAAGGCCAGACGCCTCCTGAGCAATTGCTCCTGGTTTCCCCTCATCACGGTAGTGCGCAGTCGAATCCTCCCTTTCTCTTTGAATACCTTCATCCACAGACCGTTATTTTTTCGTGCGGCTATGATAATTTGTTTGGGTTCCCATCAGCCACCGCGCTGGCAGAGTGCGCAAAACGCGGTATCCCAGCCTTCCGGACAGACTTTCAGGGGGCCATCCAGGCGACTTCCGATGGGCTCCGCTGGGACATAAGACCGGCTGAGGATCGAGATAAACCAATCAAGCAATAGTCCACCTGGTCTTGAGGGCAGGGCAATCCCCCCCTCTACCCTGAGCGTTTAGCGCCGGCAAGGCCTGCGACCACATCCTTCACGGTTTTGAAGTCGTGTTTGAACCAAGTTTTTAGGAAGGTATTATCGGCCACCAGTTCCGGCGGGTCTCCGGGGCGGATAGGTTTTTCCACCACGTTGACTTTGGCGCCAACAGCCTCCTCTACAGTTGTGACCAGTTCTCGCACCGAAACTCCTTGCCCTCGGCCTACATTGGAAATCAGGCACTCCTGAGAGGCGATAACGTCGAGGGCCCGGATGTGTGCCAGAGCGAGGTCCATGACATAGACGTAATCCCTGATCGCAGTTCCATCGGGAGTGGGGTGGTCGGTCCCGAAAAGGGTGAATGTGCCCCCGGTCTCCGCCGCTCGAATCAGATTGGGCAAGACGTGAGTCTCGGGTTCGTGTTTTTCATAAACCTCGCCTTCGGGGTCGTTGCCGATAACATTGAAATACCGCAGGGCAGCGAAATGTAATCCGATGACCGGGGCGACGGTGGCTACCACCTGCTCACACTGCCATTTGGAAAGGCCGTACGGATTGGTTGGCTCGTGCTGATGGTCTTCACGAATGGTTGGAGTCTTCGCATTGCCATAGGTTGCACAAGAGCTGGAAAAGACCAGATGCCTGGCGCCAGCCCTTTTCATTGCCTTGAGCAAAGCGACCGTCCCACAGACGTTGTTGTCGAAGTATTCTTCGGGCAGCCTTGTCGATTCTTCGACATAAGCTTTGGCCGCGAAGTGAATCACCGCATCCACCTTGAATTCATACAGAGCCTGATAAAGAGCCTCTTCATTCCGGATGTCCCCAAAGACGAACGGTCCGAATTTCACCCATTCTGCCCAGCCATTCGAAAGATTGTCAAAAACGATGGGTGTGTGTCCCGTTTTTTTGAGCAACTTGGCCGTATGTGAGCCAATGTAACCAGCACCACCCGTAACCAGTATGTTCACAGAACCCTCCTGTCATTTATCTCAATGAAACCGTCCCAGGGACGTACCACCAAAACCTGTAAGTAAATCGGTATCTCTCAAAGTACCTTGAAGGTGCTCAACCAGCCGGGCTTATTGACACTGGCTTCATCAATGGCGCTCTGCGAGCCAAGCACCTTGACTATGCCCTCCGCCCTGAACTGGTCCAACACCTCAGCAAAGGTTTTGAAGTCGGCAGCACTGGTTGACAGCACCTCCTCGCGCAATCTCTGCCGGTCCTCCTCGGTGTCGCCGGTGAGATAGCGCAGCATGGCAACAAAGCCTTTGGCATCGGGGAGGAGATAAGCATCGATATGACCGATGGCGCCGATGATAGCCTTCGTGAGCTCGCTATGGCTGAGATCAGCGGTGCGCAGAAAATCGACGGAACCATCAAAATTATCAAGCGTCTTGAGCAAGTTCGGATCTCTGTAGGAGACGAAGGTCATGGTTCCGGAGACCCGGTCAAACATGGAAAAAGCGCCGTACGCTCCTCCTTGGACCCGCACTCGCTCCCACAACCAGGACGTCCGAAGGTAGGAGGAAATAACCTGAGCAGAACCGTGGAACCGATAGCCCAGGTTGTAGAGATTTGCCCCCTTTCCGACGTAGTTTACCTGGGTCGGGATGATCAGGCCTTCAAATAGAGGCGAATAGTTCGGCGACCAGGTTTGGTTTTCGACCGGTGCTGAGGGCAGGCCGCCAAGGAATGCCGCGACCCTTGATTCAGACTGAGCCCAGCCGGCCTCGTCCACAGTTACATTAAGGAGCATGTTTTCCCGTCTGACGAGAATCTGGCGGACCTCCTCGAGGATGGCAAGCACTCCCGGCCAATCTTCTTCCACCTTGCGGGCGAGTTCGCGCAGAAACAAGAGATAGCTCACTCCGCCTATTTGTTCGGCAGCCCAGTCGGCCTCGTTGAAATGCGACCTGAGGCGCAGGTTAATGATCTGATGGCCACTCGGAACCAGCTTCTGTTCCTGCCTTGCCTTTTCTTCAAGCACCATCTGGCTGAAGCGTTCGCGATCGGTGATGCGCACGGTGAGAAGGACATCCTGCAAGATGTCCAAGAGATCTTGCACTTGCGGCAGCATGCTCTTCCCTCTCAAAAACAACCACAACGCCCCCCTCTCATCGGCTTTCGAGGCTGAGCTAAAGACTTCCGGACGAATGCCTCCGGTTTTTCGGCTGATACGTTGGGTAAGGGCGACAAAGTCCTCCTTTTCCGTGCCAATTTCAACAAGCGCCCGGCCAAAGAGCGATACATAGGGCAGGTGTTCCTGTTTGAGAGAGTGGAGGTTGAGTCCCACATCCAGGTAGACGATTCCGTTGGTAAAGATGTCATGATAGAGGGTCTTGACTCGCTCTGTTTCAAGAAGCGCTTGCGGAATGAGCTTATTGGTTCGATCCAGATCGGCAATTTTGAGAGTCGGTATCGCTTCGAGAGCCTCCGGCGGGTCAGGGAGCTCCTGCAACCGTTTGAGCTCACGGGTATTGGCTATGACCTCGCCCAACTGAGCGGGCTGAAGGGACTCTCTAATGGCCTTGAGTTGCTCCCGTTCGGCCGTTTCTTCCTTGCTAGCGAGAGCAGGATCAGGCTTCAGAATAAGGGTGGCCCGATGAGGATTTTCAAGGAAAAAGCGCGTGATCATGCTTTCAAAGAATCTGGAGTCCGAGGCCAGGCGCGATTTCAGAGTCTCAAGGGGTGCTTCGAAGGCCAACAAGGCCAGCGGATCGGAGTCATATAACCAGGTGGTCAACGCTCGCAGCATTAAATTGAGTCCGCGCGGGAAGCTCCCGGTATTGTTTTCGCGGAGGTGGAATTCGATGGTGTTCATGGCGGCTTCCGTGGTTTGCGGATCGATGCCTTGGGTGGTAAGGTTTTCCATGGTTTTCAGGATGAGCTCCTCAATGCGTTCTGCATGTTCTGTCTGGATACCCTTCAGCCCGGTGGAGAAGTAAATTTGACGAAGTTCGCTCTCCATTCCGACCCCGGCAAGGTCATCTCCGAGGCCCGAGTCGATGAGCGCCTTGCGCAAGGGGGAGCCCGGCATGCCGAGCAAGATGTATTTCAGCACGTGAAGAGCAAAGTTCAACACGGGGTCAGTGGTTTCAGTAAGGAGCCAATTCATGGTCAGCATGCCCCGGCGAACCGCCTTACCCTCACCACCGTCGGTATCAGCTGATGCGTAGGTTCGGACGATGCGCGTTGGGCTGTCGAAGGGCGGCTGCAGAACGATAGCCGAATCAACGGGCTGGCGATCGAAATCCTCGAGGTACTCATTCACCAACTGCAATCGCCGTTGCGGATCGTCATTCCCGTAAAAGTAAAGGCGTGCATTGGAGGGATGGTAACACCTCTGGTGAAAGGCTTTGAATTGCTCGAAGGTGAGCTCGATGATGTGTTTCGGGTCGCCTCCCGAATCCAGTCCATAGGTGCTGTCGGGAAACAGTGACCGCTGCGAGTATTCTGAGAGCACGTTGTCCGGAGAAGAGTAGGCCCCTTTCATTTCATTGAAAACCACGCCCTTATAAATGAGGGCTCCTTCCGGATCATCCAGTTCCAGGTGCCACCCTTCCTGCTGACAGATGAATGGGGAAATCCTCGGGTAAAAGACCGCATCAAGATAGACATCAATCAGATTGTAAAAGTCCTGAGCGTTTTGACTGGCTATTGGGTAGCAGGTCTTATCGGGATAAGTGAAAGCATTGAGAAAGGTCTTGAGGGAGCCCTTCAAGAGCTCGACGAAAGGTTCCTTAACCGGGTACTTGCGGGAACCGCACAGAACCGAGTGCTCCAAAATGTGAGCCACGCCGGTCGAATCCTTGGGCGGCGTCCGAAAGGTGATCCCGAAAACCTTGTTGTCGTCGTCATTGATAAGAGATAGCAATTCCGCGCCGGTTTTCAAGTGCCGAAAAAGCTGCGCCTGCGTCCGCAACTCTTGAATATCCTGAGTCCGAAGCCGTTCAAAGCCCTCGATGATCGTCATCTGTTCCTCCCTTGGTTTTCCAGTACCATCAAGCCAGGCCCCCCATGAAAGCCAACTGGCAGCAATGAGGAACTTAAGCATCGGAAGTCGTTTACCACCTCCTGCAACTTTTCTCAATCCCTGAAGAAGCTCTGACGGATTAATCAACGCTATCCGTTATTGCGCTTCAGGGCGGATCATCGTATCATCAAACGCTAATTGGAATGCGACTACGGTATACTGCTGGCGAGGAGACCCGGAGAAACAGAGGAGAATGCCAATGAAGGTGGTTTTTCTTGGTGTGGGTGAAGCCTGTGACGAAAGGGCGCCGAACACCTCCGTTTGGGTCCAGACGGAGGTGGAAAACCAGCACAAATCGGTCATGCTGGATTGCGGATTTACCGTTCCTTCATTCTACTGGCAACAGACAAGCAACCCTGAAGATCTGGATGCGCTCTGGATTTCCCACTTCCATGGCGACCATTTCTTTGGGGTGCCGGCGCTGCTCCTGAGATTTTGGGAAATGAAACGAAGCAGGCCGCTGGCGATTGTGAGCCAGGTTGGCGTCGAAAGGATTATAACCCAGACCATGGAACTGGCCTACCCTGGCTTTTTCCCAAAACTCACGTATTCGGTCGTGTTTCACGAAATTGAGCCAGATCAGAGGGTGCGCATCGTCGGACTTGATTGGAGCGCTGCGCAAAGCATTCATGGGCAGCGGAACTTGGCGGTGAGAATTGAGGACGGAAAACACTCCATTTTTTACAGTGGGGATGGGCTCTTTAGCCCGGAAACGCTATCCTTGGCCCGGGACTGCAGTCTCGCTGTCCATGAGGCCTTTCGGTTGGATCCTCTCACCCCAGGACATGGTACGGTGCGGCAGTGCATCGACTTTGCGCGCGAGGCGGGCGCCGCTATGCTGGCGCTTGTGCATGTGCAACGGGATGAGAGAAAAGATCGCTATACGGAGATCTTGGAGGTGCTCAGAGGAGTCAACGACCTCCACGTGATCATCCCGGAACCTGGGGATGAATTGGAACTTTAAATTAATAAAGGATGAGGTTATGCAAAAGTTTCTTTTTCTGTTGTCCAAGGGTTTTGAGAAGGCCGGCGGCGCCACCAGAGCCATGCAATTTGCTGCGATCGCCGCGGAACAGGGACACCCTGTGGAAATTTTTTTGATAGACGATGCGATCCATTGGGCCCAGATGGGTATGGCAGAGGGCATACGGTCCACCACCGGGGAACATATGAAGGATATGTTGGATAAGCTGGTTGCCCAAAAATGCCCCATTCACGTCTGCAAGGCCTGCGCGGATAAGCGTCTCATTTCGCCTGATGAATTGATTCAAGGGGCCAAGATCTCCACGGCTACCGAACTGGTAAACATGATGACAAGTCCTGACTATAAGGTGTTTACCTTTTAGTGCCATCAACGTTGCTGTCAGTGGCCTCCTGGTATTGCAGGAGCCGGCATTTTATTTCTGAAACCAGCTTTTCGGGGAGGGCAGCGTCGGTTTCGAGAATGATATGGGCTGCCTCCTGATAAAAATCTGAACGTTCAGTGAGCATTTGTTGGATCTCTTCGCGTAACGGCAGAGAGGTAAAGGCGGGACGGTTTGTATCGGTACTGGGATCGTCCAGCATTCGCAAATAGGTTGTTTCGGGTGAAGCCTTGAGCCAGATGACGAGAAAATGGTTCTTGAGCAGCTTGCGGTTGGGGGCGCTCAAAACCACTCCTCCGCCAGTAGCCACAATGAGTTCTTGCTCCTGGCAAAGTTGTTGCAGAAGCTCTGATTCCGCCTTGCGAAAGGATGCCCAGCCGTGAGCCTGAACCCATTGGGCAACACTTTGACCAAATGAAGCCACCAGGCGTTCGTCCATGTCGACAAAGGAAAGGTTCAACTCTTGGGCCAGGAGCTTTCCCACCAGGCTTTTGCCCGAAGCGCGAAAACCAACGAGTGCAATGCTGGTCTTTTCTTTCACCGTGCATCCCTGTGGGGTAATGTAGAGTGCCTACGATAATTGCATCGCGAGAAGAACAAATGGAAAACAACCAAGACCCTCATCGAGGATTGCATCCGGACCGGTTTCCCTTCCTCCCCCCGTTGATTGCCAATTTCTTCCGACTGCTTCACCGTACCTGTAAGTTTACCATTCTTGGCAGGGAACATGAAGAGGCTGCTTATCGGTATAACGGTCCGGTGTTGATAACCACCTGGCATTTTGCTTTCCCGACGGTGATCTATCGCTTCCGAGACCACCGGGCTCTGGTGATGGTGAGCCGCAGTCGCGACGGGGAATGGGCTGCGCGTGTTGTGGAAAAGCTAGGATACCAGTGCTTTCGAGGTTCTCCCGGCAAAGGCGGAAGCACCGCTTTGAAGCAGCTTATCTCGCACATTGCGGGGGCTCGAGGAGGAGGCTTCATTGCCGATGGCTCACAGGGGCCGCCACGCGTTGCCCAGAAAGGCATCCTCCTTCTCGCTCGCTATTCCGGGGCCCCTTTGATGCCGATCAGCATGGCGGCCGATCCGTGCTGGCGGTTCCGCAGTTGGGATCGGACGGTGCTGGCGAAACCCTTTTCGCATATCGTTGTGGCCTTTGGACCACTGATGTGGATTGAGAGAGACATATCATCAGCCCAACTCGAAGTCGCACGCCTCAATCTTGAAAATTGCCTCAATCAGCTGACCGAGCAGGCAGAAGAAGCCATCAACACGCGGGGCCAATAGCTCTTGCCTGGATTATCGCCAGGGTTGCTCAGTACGGTAGCGCAGAGATGGGTGTCCGGATTCAGCTTGTCATACCGGCGAAAGCCGGTATCCAGGCAGTTTTTCTGGATTCCGGTTGTCACCGGAATGACGTGTCAGGATGACGGTCGTTTTATTGCGCGGAGCTGTACTTAGGGCATAACCAACTTGCACGGTCGTGCGAATTTCTTTCGCTGGCATTCAAACCTTGCAAACTGACCCCAGCTTTGTTATGTGCTCCATTGACTGAATGCCGGGGATAGTGTCCGATTACCTCAGGCACGCACCATGTGTCTGGTGCTGATACACGGAATTTCGGTGAAGAATTTGGAGTAGGTTGGATGATCGCTGGTCCCCTTGTAAGGGACGGGAGGAAAGTCCGGGCTCCGCAGGGCAGGGTGCTGGGTAACACCCAGTCTCGGTGACGAGCAGGAAAGTGCCACAGAAAGCAAACCGCCCCGCACATGCAGGGTAAGGGTGAAACGGTGAGGTAAGAGCTTACCAGTGCCGGTGGTGACATCGGCAGCTAGGCAAACCCCACCCGGAGCAAGACCAAATAGGAGAGCGTTTGAGGGCGGCCCGTCCAAGCTCTCGGGTAGGTTGCTTGAGCCCGCTGGCAACAGCGGACCTAGAGGAATGATCATTGCCTTTCTCCAGCCAATAGGGCAGGGGAAAGGGACAGAACCCGGCTTATGACCTGCTCCAAATTCTTTCTTTTTTCACTCTTTTGCTCGGGGTCGTTTCATCATGCCCAAAACCTGCGCCATTGTTCCCGCTGCCGGGCGTGGCCTGCGGATGGGGACCGCCAAACCAAAGCAATTTCTGGAACTGGCCGGAAGGCCCATCTTGATCCATACCCTTGAGACCCTCTCCATGGCTGATTTTCTTACAGGAATCCTGGTGGTGGTCCAGGAAGATTTCTTGACCGCAACCGAAGATCTCTTACGCGAATACTGCAGCATTGATCCCGATAAATTCCGTTACCTGTCAACAGGACAATTCCAGGATGCCTGCCAAGCTTTCTCGGATAAAGGACTCACCCATGAGTCATCAACGGATCGAGCGAATGGCGGCATTTGCAGGTTCGTCACCTCCATTATTGGTGGCACGGAACGTCAGGACAGCGTCTTTAACGCTCTGCAAGCATTGCCTTCGGAATGCGAGTGGGTCCTTATCCATGACGGAGTGAGGCCTTTCGCTTCCATTGAGCTCATCAAAAATACCTGGAAGACTGCTCAGAAGACGGGGGCCGCAATCGCCGCCTTGCCGGCCACGGATACCATAAAACGGGTGAGGGGGCAGGTCGTGCTGGAGACTCTGCCGCGGGAGGAAATCTGGTTCGTTCAGACGCCGCAAGTGTTTCGCAAGGATATTGTCATGACCGCTTACCTGGAAGCGCGGAGGCAGGAGTGCCTGGGCACTGATGATGCTGTTCTTGTGGAGCGTCTCGGCTTGCCTGTTGCTGTTGTCCGCGGGGAGCGGTCAAATATCAAGGTCACGACGCCGGAGGATTTATCCTGGGGGAGTTGGATTTTGAGCCAGACGAGAAGACCGAGTGATCCCACTGTTGAAAAACGTCACCTTTCCGTCCCTCCCGTAGCGGATTCTGGAATCAAACGATGCGCATAGGTTTCGGGTGCGATGTTCATGCCTTTGACGAAAATCGTCCCCTGGTTTTGGGCGGGGTGGAGATTCCCCATACGCATGGGCTGCTCGGGCATTCCGATGCGGATGTACTCCTTCATGCGATCTGTGACGCGCTTCTGGGGGCCGCTGCACTGGGGGATATCGGGCGTCATTTCCCGGATTCGGACTCCTCTTATAAAGGCATATCCAGCCTCGTCCTTCTCCGGCGAACGGTGGTTCTGGTCAGGGAACGTGGCTTTGAAGTCGAGAATATCGACACCACTCTCGTGCTGCAAAAACCCCGGCTTGCCCCTCACATTCATCAAATGGTGGAAAATATCTCTAACGCCACCAACATCTTGCAGTCATGTATTAACGTGAAAGCGACAACCACGGAGCGACTGGGATTCACGGGAAGGGAAGAAGGGGTTGCGGCTTATGCGGTGGTGCTCTTGAGGGACATAAGTACTCACCGCAGAGACGCAGAGGTCGCAGAGAAAACAGGAAGTTAGGCGGTAAGAGGGGAGCAATTAGACCATCGCCCGGCTGCCCGTCGGGAATGCTCGGGTGCTCTCATTCTGAGTGGTCGAACAGGACACTTGATGCTTAGCGCCTGATGGTGGATACTGTAGCGAAAATCAGAAGACTGGAGTCAGAAGGCGGGACTCACGTTTGTAATAATAATCGAGCACAGGTGGAGATCGTAACTCATGGGATTGCGAGTTTACAATACCCTGACAAAGCGAAAAGAAGAGTTCATACCCCTGCAGCCGGGAAAGGTCAGATTCTATGTCTGCGGCATCACGGTGTATGATTTCTGTCATATCGGGCATGCTCGATCGGCCATCGTTTTTGACGTCATCTACCGATACCTCCTGCATCTTGGTTATGAGGTAACTTACGTCAGAAATTTCACCGACATCGACGACAAGATTATTCGTCGCGCCAACGAGCTGGGGGCCGATTATCGCGCTGTTGCCGAACGCTTTATTGCAGCCTTCCATGAGGATATGGATGCCCTTGACATCTTGCGCCCGAATGCTGAACCGCTGGCAACCGATCATATCTCGACCATGATCGAAATCATAGAGAAGTTGATGGCGAAAGGGATTGCGTACCAGTCCGGCGCCGATGTCTATTTTGAAGTGGAGCGTTTCAATGGATATGGGAAGTTGTCCGGACGCTCGCTCGAAGAGATGGTGGCAGGAGCACGGGTGGAGGTCGATGTCAACAAGCGGAATCCGTTGGACTTTGTACTCTGGAAAGGAAGCAAACCGGGGGAACCGGTGTGGGACAGTCC
Organism: Syntrophobacteraceae bacterium; assembly: GCA_017881795.1. Classification (GTDB taxonomy): domain Bacteria; phylum Desulfobacterota; class Syntrophobacteria; order Syntrophobacterales; family Syntrophobacteraceae; genus JADGQM01. Next base: position 26,005 of record JADGQM010000001.1, on the reverse strand, counting down.
CTGGGGCCCCGGGCGGCCCGGTTGGCACATCGAATGTTCCGCCATGGGCAGGTGCTACCTGGGGGAGACGTTCGATATTCACGGCGGCGGCAAAGATCTGATATTTCCGCACCATGAGAACGAAATTGCTCAGAGTGAGGCGGCTTTCGAGGTCCCGTTTGTCCGCTACTGGCTGCATAATGGATTCGTCAATATCAACAACCAAAAGATGTCAAAATCCCTGGGGAATTTCTTCATTATCCGGGACTTTCTCAAAGAGGTCCACTCCGAGGCTTTGCGCCTGTTTGTGCTGAGCAAACATTATCGTAGCCCGGTGGATTTCACTGATGAGAACGTCGCCGAGGCCGAGAGAGGTGTAGAGAAGCTATACGGGACACTGGCCGTCATAAAAGAGCGCGCTCCGGTGACCACCGATATCCAAGTGGCGGACCCCGCGCTTCAGAAGCAGGACCCTGAGCTCTACGATCTCATGTTAGCCCTCCCGGAAGCCTTTAAAGACGCGATGGATAATGATTTCAACACGGCGCTGGCAATAGGCCATTGCTTCACTTTGCAGCGGCGCCTGCAGCGGTTTCTCGACCAGTTCGGCCAGAAAAGGCTTAAGGGCGCCAGTGCCATCCTGGCGCAAAGGGCAGCCGCAACGTTACAGGAGTATTCCAAGGTCTTGGGCCTCCTCACCAGAGACCCCGAGGTCTTTTTCGAGGAACAGCGGAAACTCAAGATTCACTCGACCGGTATGACGGAAGAGGAGGTGTCCCGCCTCATCGAGCTTCGTCACCAGGCAAGGCTGGAAAAGAATTTTGCGGAGAGTGATCGCATCAGAAACGAGCTCGAAAAGAAGAGAATTCTTCTTGAAGATACTCCGCAGGGAACCCGCTGGCGCGTCGGCGCTTCAACGGAGTCATGAGCTTGTATCTTCACGATTCACGACTATTTTGAAAGTGCTGACTTCTTGAAAAAATGCCTTAAATTACATTTCGTGGGCGTATCATAGATCCGGTTAATCTACAGGAGGCGAGGATGAGCTCAAAGGATTTTGTGGAAACCAAAGAAGTCTTGATCAAGACCGACCGTATTCAAGGCAATATGGTGATTTTAAAGGAATCCGAAGAGGATTCTCAGTACTTTCTAATGTTCGTCGGGGATGCTGAGATCACTGCAATCGCCAAGGAAAAGGGACTCGTGGAGCCAAAGCGGCCCCTGACTCATGATTTGTATCTCTCCATGCTGAATGATGCAGGGGTGGTTTTTGACCGTATTGAAATCCACGAAATGCAGGAGAACACTTATTACGCAACAGTCTATGCCAGCATTCAAGGGAAAGAGGTTACTTTCGATAGCCGTCCCAGTGATGCGGTGGCTTTGGCGCTCCATCAGAAATGCCCGATTCTGGTCAACCGCAAGCTGCTCCGCCGGGAGATGACCCCGGAAGAAATCCAGGAATATGAAATGATTGTCAGAACGGTGAAGTTCTGAACGGTGATATGAAGCAGATGAGAGCTTTTGTCGTTGACTGCCGCAGTTGTTTTCATTAGAGGAGTGGCTGGTTTGTTTCCGGCTTTCTTATTTCATTATGAACCGATTACCAGGAGGAGCCTGTCTTATGGCAAAGCACAAAAAGATTGAGAGAAAAAAAGAGTTGGATCGCCGCCGTCGTCGAAAAGAGAAAAAGAAGAAGCTACTCCGCAAGGAACAGGAGTCGCACATGCATCCCGCCAAACGGATGAAGGCGACTGTACGTTAGAGATCAATACTATAGAGGTGAGTTTTGATGGGCATTCAGTCTGCTTCTGCAACCTTTGTCCGATTCCATGTGCCCGAGGTGGTCAGTGAGGATTTCTGGGGCTATATCGATGAGAACCTGCGAGCGGGAAGCTTTAAAGACCTCGAAGAGGGCCAGGAGCAAGCGCTGGGATTCGTCTCCTGGGATGACCTCTTTGATTCATCCTTTGCCGATGCTTCCTACCACAAGGGTGAGTATATCGCTTTTCAGTTCCGTGTTGACCAGCGAACCGTCCCTGCCATTATAAGAAAGCAATACATCAGACGCAACGTTGAGGATTATCGGAGCAAGAACAACGGCAGGTGGCCTTCCCGGCAAGAGCGTCAGGAGCTCCAGGAAAACGTGCAAAACTGGTTGATGAACCAGATGATGCCTAAACCTTCTGGCTGTGAAGTGGTTTGGAACCCGGTCGCAAAGTGGCTGATCGTGGGTACTACGGGTACGAAAATGATCGATGCGTTCCTGACTCATTTTGAGAAACACTTCCACACGTATCCGGTCCCCCTTTATCACGTCCACTGGGCACTGAATCTCGTGCCCCTGGACGGGCGCCAGAAGGATGCTTTGACTTCCATGGTTTCCGTCCGCTCTCCTCAGGCCATGTATGATGGCCGGCCTCTGGGATATGAATTTTTAACCTGGCTCTGGTTCCTCACAGAAAATGCAAATGGTGCGATAAAGCTTACCGAAGGTCGCCAGGCTGAAGTCAGTCTTGGCGAACGTCTGGTTCTTACCCTTCCGGCGGACGGCAAAGAGCGGGTGATTTGCACCACTCAGGCCAACGCGCTCCATGAAGCGCGGACGGCCCTTCAGCAGGGAAAGCTTGTTGACGAACTGCAATTATTTCTGAGAATTCAGGATAACGAATACTTTCTGACCTTGGACAGTTTTCTCTGGGCTGTTAAGGGTCTCAAGACTCCCAAGCAACTTCCGGATTTTGACAATGAAGACGCTGAAGGAAAGTTCCTGGAGAAAATGTACTTTCTGGAAGAAGTTTCGTCCGCTTTGAACACGCTGTACGGATTGTTCCTCGACAAACGCTTGAGTCCTGCCTGGGAAGCGGACACCCTCCCGCGCCTCAAGAGCTGGATGGAAGGAAAGCTGCAGGAGAGTACTGATCATATGACCGGAGAAAGAGGCGGGCAGACTGTCCCGTTTTGACAGGTTTTGCCCCGGTCACCGTTATGAATACCCACCTGGGATGGCAAACCTTTGTCGAATTATTTGAGCAGCATTGGATCAGTGCTTTCTTCCTGCTTACCACGCTGGTTACCCTGCTTGTCCTTCTCACGGTGCGATGGTGGCTCAGACGAAAATGGAAGCGGCTTCTGGAAGCGGAATACGAGGATGAGGCCGATCTGGATGTCCTTCCGCCATACGATCAAAAAGACCATCAGGCTTTGGATCTCATCAAAAGTTTCCGAAGTGAGGTCTGGCAAATTCCGGATTCGGAACTGCTGCTGAGCATTGAAGCCCTCAGTCAGCGCGCCGTTCGCATCGTCACATCCGTCGCTGCGGCTTACCATCCCGCAACGGCGGTCCCCCAGTATGAAGCTTCCCTGACCGAGTTGCTCCAATTGGTCCGGCGGGTGAGCGCCAGGTTGAGCCGGTTGGGGGTGGTTATCCCGTTCAAGTACCTGGGCAATCGCAAGTTGAGCGATTATCAGCGATACTACCAGCTCTATCGGAAAATCAACGACCATCCCGTGCTGCAGCTTCTGAAGAGAAATCCGCACCTGTACCGGATTGCCCGATGGGCGCTCAACCTGAAGAATCTCGCCAACCCGCTGTACTGGGCGGGGAAGGAAATCAGCCGTGAGAGCTATTTCTATCTTCTCCGCTGGTTCTATCTTGCCTTCACCAGCCAGGTGGGAAGAGAAGCGATGAGGGTCTACAGCGGCCGTCATTTTCAGACTGAAGAAGAGCGCGAAGCGGCCCTGATGTGTTATCGTCTGTTTGCACTGGCACAGCAGTGGGGCGGGCCTTCCGCCCTCGAGTGGTCAGCCCTGGTCGACTTTGTGACCAACCATCCGGCCATGGAACTGGAGGTCAAACTACAAGTGCTTTCAAGGTGGGCCAGGAACCGTCTCCCGAAAGATCTTGGAGAACAAAAGCTCCAGACCAAAAGCGCTCTGAAGGCCTATCGCCAGGGCTTGAAACGGCTTCAGGAGAGCGATCCTGAGCTGTCTCTGATCAAAGCGGAGCTGATCGAGAGCGAACTGGCAGCCGAGGAATGATTTCTTTTGATCTGATGAGCTGATTCCTTTATTCCGAAGAAGCACGCGCTGAAGACAACAGCCTCAAGCCATTGAAGATCACCAGCAGGGATGCTCCCATATCGGCGGCGATAGCGCCCCACAGGGTGGCGATGCCGGCGAACGCCAGGCCAATGAAGGCCCCCTTCACCACCAGTGAAAAAACGATGTTCTGTTTGATGATGCCGAGAGTTCTGCGAGAATGACGGACCAGCCAGGGGAGCTTCGAGAGATCATCGGACATCAGCGCGATGTCAGCGGTCTCGATTGCCGCATCCGAACCCATCGCCCCCATGGCGATGCTGACGCTCGCTGACGCCATCGCCGGCGCGTCGTTCACCCCGTCGCCAACCATGGCCATGCACCCAAGACTTTCTTTCATCTCCGTCACCACTCGCACTTTGTCTTCCGGGAGCAATTCGGCGTAGTATTCCTCAATTCCCACCAGACCGGCGACCTGTTCAGCGGTGCGCTGATTGTCACCGGTAAGCATCACGATTCTATGGATACCAAGGCCTTTCAGGGACTTGATTACCGATGGCGCCTCCGAGCGCACGCTATCTGCAACGCTCATCAGGCCACACACATGATCTTCACACCACATGATCACCAGCGAGTGCCCCGCGTCTTCGAGCGAACTGGCCGTAGCATGGAGCTCCGCGCTCTCATGGTTCCATTGTTCCAGCAGGCGATGGCTGCCAACCCAGTAAGTCTTGTTTTCAATGACGCCGAGTGCTCCTTGCCCCGGAAGGAGGGTGAAGTGGTCTGCCGGGGCGACTTCGAGCCCTCTTGACTCAGCCGCCGACAAAATAGCCCGGGCAAGGGGGTGGGTGCTGTGAGACTCGAGCGACGCGGCGCGGGTCAGCAGTTTTTCGACGGTATGATCATCCATGGGGATGATGGTCTGGACCAATGGCTGGCCGTAGGTGAGGGTCCCCGTCTTGTCGAAGGCGATGCCTCTTAGATGAGCCGGCGCTTCAAGATAGGCCCCGCCCTTAATGAGAACGCCCCGGCGTGCTGCCGTAGTAAGGCCCGCGACGATGCTTACCGGGGTTGAGATCACCAATGAACAGGGACAGGCGATGACCAGAATAACGAGCGCCTGGTAGAGCCAGGACTTCCATTCTCCGCCAAAAACGAGAGGCGGCACGACAGCTACCAGCAACGAGAGCATCATCATGGCCGGAGTGTAATATCGGGCAAAGGTTTCCACCCACTGCTCCACGGGGGCGCGGCGGGATTGGGCCTCTTCGACCATGTGGATGATGCGGGCCAGGGTAGTGTCAGCAGCCGGCCTGGTGGTGCGGAATTCAAATGCTCCCTCACCATTGATTGTGCCCGCGTAGACCTCATCCCCAACCTGTTTTGAAACGGGCAAAGATTCTCCCGTAATCGGCGCCTGGTCAACCGAGGTGGCGCCCTTCGTAACGATGCCGTCCAAAGGGACCTTTTCTCCGGGTCGAACCAGGACCGTGACGCCGACGGGCACCTCTTCAATGGGTTTTTCTTCCAGATCTCCGTCCGTGGGACAAATAAACCGCGCCGTGGTGGGAGAAATGTCAACCAAAGCCTTAATCGCCGAACGAGCGCGACCAACGCTCCAGGATTCAAGCAACAGGGCGAGTGCAAAGAGGAAGGTTACGGACGCGGCCTCGAGCCACTGGCCAAGAGCCATGGCTCCACAGGCGGCAACGACCATCAGCAGGTTCATATCCGGCCTGAGTTTTCGCAGTGCAAATAAGGCCCGGGGAAAAATGAACCAGCCTCCCGCAACGACCGCACCCAGATAGATCAGGATGACGTCAGGAGAGGCATCCGCTCTGTGTTCAACGCCTGGAACAAGGGCTTCGATGAAACTCTCCCGATGGTAACCGTCCGCTGCAAACCCAAGCAGAATCAACAGGGCGCTCGCAATACAGGCGTATGCCCTGCCGTGGCGCTGCCACCAGCCCTCTTGAACCGGGCAGGGCCCCGCGCCACAAGCGTCGCCCCACGACACGGCTTCCATACCCGTGCCGGCAACTGCCGCTTTGATTGCCTCGTCGTCAACCCTGTCGGGTGATGCCAGAATGGTCATCTTGCCGCTTAGCAGGTCGAACGAGAGATGGGATTCGCCACCGACAAGCGGTCCGACCACACTCTTGAGCAGCGCCATCTCTTCGCCGCAGCACATTCCCTTGATGCGAAAACGTATGCTCTCCATTGGCGCCCAATCTTCAGAAATTTCACCTAAGATAATGCATGGTGTTCGGTATCGCTTGGAATAAGGCGCATGGCAATGAATAATCGTCCAAGATGGGAGACCGACTCGGTTTCAATAACCGAGTCGGTCTGGATATCACGGATAAGTATTTTCTTGCCTGCGGCCTAATCAGGAAGACCAAGCTTCGGCGATCCGACCGTGTCTCTTGCTCATTCAAATTCTATTTTAGGGGCTGAGTCAGCGTGAACGGGAGCCGAAAAACCCGTTTCATGGTGCCGAGCAATCCGGAGCCGACCGCTGAAGGCGAAAGAGGGACGACGGTGGGATCGTTTAGGTCGCCGGTAACCTTAACTGGAATCGAGACCAGGGAGCCGCCCAAGAGGCTGCCAACCAGCGGAATATTGCGGACTACCGTGTCCACGGTTTTAAGCGGTGACACCAGGACTGTGAATTTCACCTTTTGGCTCGCCAGGTCAACCTCTCCCGTCCCGACCATCTTGGCGCAGCGGCCGTCAAAAATGACATCATTCAGCAGAAGCTTACCGTTTTTCAAAGTTGCCGTTGCCCTGATGGAGTCGTAAGCGCATCCTTCATGAGCCAGGTCGGGAAGCCTTCCTCGATAGACTTCGGTGAAATTAAGGAGATCAAAAATCTTGGCCAAAACGGTTGATCGATAAACCCGGCCATCGCGGGCGACAAAGTTCAGACTGCCCTTCAGGGTTTCACTCATGTTCTCTTGCTGCACCTTTGCCGTTATCTCTCCTTGCAGATCGAAAGAGCCGGTGAGGACCCCCTTTTTGTCCCAAAGGCATGAAAGGGTGGGGTCTAAATCCAGATTCCTGGCATCCAGGTTGATCATGAGAACGGGACCTTGAGCTGATGGAATCATCGAGGCCGGTGTTGGAATGGTGCAAAGCCTGGCTTCTTTCACTTCGAGGTTGATCCCATCTTGGGCAAAGGTGAGATTGGCTTGAAGCGGTTTCCATGTGTAGGCGTCATAGGTGAAGGAGCCGGCATGAACTCTCAAATTCCCCCTAACCGGCATCTCGCGAAGGATCACTCCACGATCGGCTGTCCTTTCCGGAGATCCGCCTCCCAGCTTTTCCAGGGAATAGATTTCTTGCAATTGGCTCCAGTCGATTCCGTCGGCAAAAAGATCGAGATCGAGACGCACCTGGTCTTCCACGACACCGGCTTTTCCCTTGAGCTCAATTAGCGTATCCAGCACGCGGAATGTGGCTGTTTTAAGCTCCAGTGAGCTTCCGCTTGCTTCGAGCGAGGCGTCCTGGAGGGTTAAGGGTTTTCCTTGTTCCGGGGAGTACCAAAGGTCCTTGACCGTGAGCTTTCCGGTGGCCGTTGAGTTTGGCAGTCGGTTTGGAATAACCTGAACGGTCAGATCTCCGGTCAGCGATCCGCCGAATAGCTGGTTCTTGATAAAAAGTCGGTCCATGGTCCCGCTACGCAAATTCCCCTTGAAGCCAATGCCAAAGGCGCCTTCCTGGATGCTGAGGGAGAGCGTGGCCTTGGATTCTTGATCCGCAATGGTCAACGAATTTATGGAGAGTTCTTGTGCTCCCAGGATTGCATCCATTGTGACTTCCGGTCCTTCGTTTACGCGAAAAACGCTGGAAAGGCGGGTAGGCGCCTTTCTTGCCCAGATAACATGGGTCTGTGAAGTGGAGAGGGGAGGGCGCACGCGGAGGTCACGTGGCAGGTGAAAGAGGTTTGATAGCCATTCACTGGCTTGCGCTCCGATCTCGCCGCGAAAGGTGAAATCAGCAGCTTGCGGTTCTGTCATATACCCGGTAACCTGGCCGGAGGCGTCCAACGAGGCGTCGAGACACGTCAAGTTACAGTTTGCAACCTCCAGGCTTTGCGGGTTTGCAACAATCACTCCCGTCTTGACGTGCAGTGCATCAGGGAGGAGACTCGAACCGGCCGCCAGTTCTTCAATCCGACAATTCGCCATAAAGCGCCAGTCGCCGGGACGCGAGAGGAGCCCACTGAAAGCCAGTGAGTCGATCCAGAGGGTCCCTCCCAGGGATTGAACGTTCCAGCGATTGTTGCCTGCCCCCGGAAGGGTCATCAACCACGGGAAAAACTCATCCAGGGAGACCCGCGCTTTGGTGGAAGATGCCAGTTCGAGATCAAGCCCTTGGCCCCAATTCAAAGAACCCGAGACATCAAACAACTCGGATTTGCCGACGCGACCCTGGAGAGATCTTACAGCGAGGGTGGAACCTTCGTAAAGGAGTGCGCCGGCTTTGATCTCCAGAGGAAAAGGAAAGGGCTGGTAGCGACCTTTTAGGCTGCATTCGTCGACCTCGACCCTGGTTTCAACCGCGTTCAGAGTCTCACCCAGAATCAGTCTTCCCTTGGCTCTGCCGGAGAGCTTTCGCACGCGCGCGAGCTCTCTCAAGAATGCTTCATCAGTCACCACACGCGTGAGAACCGGGGGGAGTTGTGAAAGGTCAGCATCGATCTCGATATCCAGGTGGAAAGGGCCATTATCATCGGTCAGAGCCACCGTCAACGATCCCTTGCGGCCTGTCGAGCCGTCGGTTCTGCCCTGAAGGTTTTTCCCTTCGAGGATGCCATGGGAGATGACAACATTCCCAAAAACGTCATTCACCCTCAACTTGACCTCGGGTATGAATACCTCACCTTCCTGAAGACTACCATTTACGAAGAGGTTCTCGGCCTTCTGCAGATCTGCGACGGATGCCCCTCGCGCCTCAAAAATCACCTGTGGGACTTTACCTCCTCGTATGATTTCAAAGACATCCTGCACATCCTGGTTTTCTCCGGCAAGGGTCAGCGCTGCTTCACGCACCGATGCTGCGTCGATATTTCGGCCTTCGAAGTGGTAGCTGGTCTCAGGGATTTCCGGGCGGAGCAAGAACTGACCGGTGAGGCTGAGCTGTGGATTTTCGGCATGGAGTCCGGATATGTTCATTTCGAGTTTACCAGCCGCCATTTGCAGCGTGCCTTCAAGCAATAGCTTACTGATAAGGGACTTTCCGTGTCCCGCTTGGAGTGTCAGTGATGGACTGGAGGCTTGAAAAGCAGCGCTGAGAACCCCGGGACCTTCGCTCGCGAACGAGAGATCCAGGTCAATCGGTGATTCATCCACAGGCTTTGGCATGGTGGAGGGGAGATAGGCGCCGAGCTCCTGAGATCGGAAATGATCCACAATGATGCGGCCCTTGCTTCTCGACGCTCTGGGATCAAACCAGCCATCTATTGCGAGCTTTTCCCATTGATCGGACTTGCATTCGATCTTTGCGCTAAGGTGGCTGGGGGGAAGCGAAATGGCAGCAGAAAGCTCCCGTAATACAATCAGGGGCCGCGTTTTGTTAACGATGTCAAGGCTCCCTTGCTCAATTTGGAGGTGCAGTCCTGGCGCTTTTTCGGTCAGCAATGCCAAAACCGGCAGCAGACTTGCCTCAGGGTGCGACAGGGAGAGGGGTTGGGCCTGCCACGCGTTGGTCAGGGAAGAGCCCCGAGTGCTGGGGCCCGAGGGTTGAGTAGTAGCGTTGCTTCCCAGGAGTTCTTCTCCAAGCATTGCCGGGGGCGTCTCGGGAGGATGGTCGGGTTCAGCAACATCGGGAATGGTGATTTCCATCTGGAGTGAGCTGAGCCGAAGTTTTGCCAATTCTACACGACCAGCAAAGAGCGGCAGGATTCTGGGAACGATTGTCAACGACTTTACCGTCCCGGAAAGCCTTCCAGGAACCCCGATCATCACGCCAGAGGCAACCGCGTGCGGCGTCGGAAAGAGGAAGATGTCGAGTTTTTCAAAATCGGCCTGGCATGCACTGTTTTCGTAGACTTTCGCGAGCAGCTTTGCTTTCAGAATTTCAGAAAGGCTGCTTCGGATAAGGATGAAGTTAAAAGACAAGAGCAGGATTAATAATAGTGAGACGATACCGGCAAACCATAAGACTATTTTTCTCCACCTTGCCATCACGCGTGGACCTCACGGCCCGAAGAACCCGGAATCATAGCCTTCCACCATTTCTGCTGATTTTCTCATTACTCCCGAACCTCCGGCATCCGCTGCGGATACCGGGACCAAACGAAAATAGCAGGACAAGTGGTGATGTGCAAGGTGGCCCTGGACGCGCAGGAGATTTCTCGTAATTTTTTCGCTTCTGAGAGGGGAGTCAAATTCCCGCCCCTCGGAATTTCCGACACCGCGGCGCCGTGCTTGACTTTTCAATGCGAGAGGCTAAAATCAACCTTGAAGAGTTTAATATTTCAAGAAAGGGGGCGAAACGGGTTCGACGGGGGTAAAGAAGCTTAGGTTGCATGCCGAGGTCCTGCCTGCTCGTAAAACGGACAGGGTCTAAAGACAAACGCAGACGATTACGCGTACGCCGTAGCCGCATAGGCGGCTACCGTCCTTTTAGTCACTTCTCACGGGGCTAACGGGGCGTCGACTCAGTGAGATGGTTCCTGGTCAGTTGCCTGTGCGACCGGGGATGAAATTAAGCGGGCTAATCCTGGCGGGATCCTGCCCGTGGGAGCCTTTCAGGGTGAAAATCAAAATACGGGATAAGCATGTAGGAACCTGAGTGGAATGCTTTCGGACGCGGGTTCAACTCCCGCCGCCTCCACCATTAGCGCACCGTGACTAGGTTTCCCGGTGCAAACTGCTCATCTTCGGCTGGTTACACAAATTGGACCCCGAAGATGAGCAAGAATCGGCTTTACAGCAAGTCTCCTTCTTACCTTGCCCTAACCAAATTCGGTTATTGCTTTCGCCTGTCAGTGCCTATGAATGCCCAAAAAACCGGCTAATTAGGAAAAAGAAACTTGAGAAGGCTAGCGATCAGTGGTATGAATTAGTATTACTTAGCACTACTCACAGGGGTGATTGATGACAAGCAAAGCCGTAAAACTGGACGAGAAAACCTACAACCGACTGAAAGTTCTGGGCGAAGCCCGACGACGATCACCGCATTGGCTGATGAAGGAAGCTATCCAGCAATTTCTTGAGCGCGAAGAGGAAGCTGAACACATCCGGCAGGATACCTTGGAACGCTGGGCCCGCTTTGAAGCAACCGGCGAGGCGGTCAGCCATGAAGCGGTTGAGGCGTGGCTCGAGACATGGGGAACAGAGGGGGAGGGCAAGTGTCCCGTTCCCTGAAATGGCTTCCCGAAGCCCTGTCGGATTTAGCCCGCCTACGTGATTTTATCCGCGTTCATAACCCGGATGCGGCTCAACGGGCAGCGAAACGGATTCGTGAAGCCGCACACAAACTACAGGAGCTTCCCAAGATTGGTCGCCCCGTGTTGGACATTGACCGGCCCCACCTGAGAGATTTATTTATCCCCTTCGGGCAGGCCGGTTACTGGATGCGCTACACAGTTACCGACGATTACATCCTCATTGTTAGGGTCTGGCATGGGCGGGAAGATAGAGACCCCTCCAAAACGCTCTGAAATTGCTCAGGGAATACTGGCAAGGCTTGATCGACTGGAAGACCGGTGTTCAGTATGCCGCATGGTGGCGACATTGAATTTCCCAATCCCCACGTATTCAAAGCCTGACAAACCTGCCTCAAAGTTATGCTTGATTCATCTTCTCTTTCAAAACTGCTGAGTAGTGGAACGTGACCACTCGTCGAGGAGAGACAGTCATCGGCTCACCACTTTGGGGATTCCTGCCTCTCCGCTGCTGTTTTTCTTTCACAGAGAACTTCCCAAACCCGCTAATCATCACATCTTCACCATTTTGAAGCGATTGCTTAATCAGTTCGAATAGGGTTTCGATGATGTGGGCTGATTCGGTTTTTGTGAACAAATTTTTGGAGAAGAGATTTTCAATGATGTGGGCTTTGGTGACAGTCATCAGTCATTCCTCAAAAACGAAAGTGCAAGACCCTTTTGGATTTGGTAGATTCCATAAAGCGACAAGGGAAGTATACTACTTCAGCGGATATCCGGAGACAAGCAATGAGCAGTTTCAGAAACAAAATATCCCGCGAGTTGGCTGCTGAGTACGGCCGCCAGGCAGTCGAAATCACCAAGTCAGGAGAATACCTGGCGCCTTCGGGGCGAGTCGTGAGAATCGCACAGATGGTAAGACGATCAGTCGATGAAACGATCTCTTATCCCCCTGGCCAGCCCTTTGAGGACTCCGCGAGGGGGTGCCATCAAACAACGATTTCGGTCCAAAACATGACAACTCTTGAGGCTGCACGCCGTCTGATCGCCGAAGAGTGTCGACCGGCAGTACTCAACTTCGCTTCGGCGATCCATCCGGGCGGTGGCTTTCTCGGTGGCGCCAGAGCACAGGAGGAGTACCTGGCCAGATCGTCCGTACTTTATGCCTGTATCAAAGACAATGCCATGTATGCGTTTCACCGCTCACACCGTGACCCGCTTTACACGAATTACGCAATCTATTCCCCCGATGTACCGGTTTTTCGCGCAGATGACGGTAGCCTTCTCGACGAACCTTACACGGTGGGAATCATCACGTGCCCGGCAGTAAATGCCACGAAGATGGTCCTTGAGAGGAAGGGTGAGATTGGTCCCGCTATGTGGCTGCGCATCCTCAAGGTGCTATCCATTGGGGTGAAACATGGCCACGATGCCATCGTTCTTGGAGCATGGGGCTGTGGAGCATTCGGTAACGACGGCCACGAAATCGCTGCGTTGTTCCTAAAGGCACTTGAACAAAATTTCAAGGGAGCCTACCGACAGGTTATTTTTGCCATTGTGGATCGGTCGCGAGAGCAAAGGTTTATCGGTCCATTTGAGCGGGCTTTCGCAACGAAGTAAGCGTCTCATCCGAGATGTCATGGCCGAAATATATTAACTCTCAAAGAGGCGATATAAGAGCGATCACAATTATTACTATCCTCCTCCTTCCTCCTCGAAACCCGCCTCTTTGATAAAGTGGAAAAACTATAAGGATAGAATTTAGATTGTCCAGTGCAATGAGAGTGATTTATAGTTTTTTGTATCGATCCTTAGCATATAGCACTGGCTGCCCTTGACATACGTGTTTTGTGGCTTAAATTACCAATACAATGATGCTACTTATACATGAACTTAAACCGGAGCATGATAAAGATATATGGAGGGCGATATGAACTGCTTGCGCAGAGAACGAGAAAAAGAAGCTGTCGATTCAGTAACTCTCAAAGAAAAAGAAGAACTGGAGGAAGTGGTAATCCTTTTGGAAGGCCGTCATGTTGCTGAGGATTACCTTTCCTAAGGTGACTGCACCAAGACACTTCTCATTGATTTTATTTTTCGGGCCGGTTTTTATCCGGCCCGAAGACTTTTGTGGTATGTTGTGGATATAAGTCGTCCGTGTCCCTCAGCGAAAGATGAGCCGCAGGCAAAAGTATAAAATCCCCCCAGGGCCCAGAACAACTTAACAGCCGAGACAGGTCATCCCCGGAATGAAGAGGTGAATTGCCATGCCGTATGTGAATATCAAAATCACCAAAGAGGGTGCCACCTCAGATCAGAAAGCCCTGCTCATCCAGGGTGTCACGCAGCTTTTGGCCGATGTCCTCGGGAAGAATCCACAAACAACGGTTGTCGTGATCGATGAGGTGGAAACCGACAATTGGGGTATCGGTGGCGAAACCGTCACCGTTCTCAGAGCATCGTCAAAACCACCGGCTGAAGAAGCGCCGAAGAAAAGGGGCTTGCCTGAAAAGCTGATCCAATTCATGGAACAGAGAAAGCGAGAAAAGGCAGCGGCTGCCGAATCAGAGGCTGGTGAGGGAGATATGGCAGGGAAGAAAACACGATCAAGAAAAAATAAGAAGAACGATCAGATGTAGCCAGCCAAAAGAGAAGAAACGGAAATCTATTATTTTGAATGGGATGGGCTTTGTCATGACATGTGGTCCATTGTCGGAAGCGGAGACTTTTGTTATCATCTTGGGCCGAGTCTCTGAAATAAGGCAAAAGAAGGCCCGGAGGATGATGTTGAGGAGGGTCCAGTTAGGGGCCGTCCAAAAATAAAGGGCATTCTTTTACCACGAAGGACACGAAGAGCACGAAGTGATTCCTTCGTGCTCTTCGTGTCCTTCGTGGTTTGAAAAAAGGCTGAAATGAGAGCAGGTGGTTTTTGGACAGTTCCTTAGGTGACAGGGATGTCAATGAACCTCCTTATCTTGGGTATAAACGAAAACGTGAAAGGTCCAAACGACAGCCTTCAGTGCACAGAATGCAAAGTGCTCAGTGACCTTTCTGTGAGGTCCATGCGATGGTCTTGCGACCTTTAAGAAACGTTGTGAGGAAGAAAAAGGAGAATTAATGCCTAAAGTGGGAATAAACCATTGGGAAATGTTGAAGGAGAAGGGATTCATTCCGCTATGCGTTGACTGGAATGCGGATGGCAGCGAGGTGATCTGTGAATTAATGATTGACCCGGGCTTTGGTGCGCCCGAATGTATTAGCTGTCGACTAGCCTACCGCAAGGACGACCAGGGGAACATCGAATATTTCCGATAGCCGGCTTCATGCAGCGTCGCTGTAAAATGTCCAGGGAGTTTGTCCGACAATAGCATTTTTTAGGATTGATATGCATATACGGCAGGATTTGCGCAATGTGGCCATTATTGCCCACGTTGATCACGGCAAGACCACGCTGGTGGATGCCATGCTTTGGCAGAGCGGAATCTTTCGCGACAATGCTCAGGTCGCCGAACGGGTGATGGACAGCCTCGATCTCGAACGGGAAAAAGGCATCACCATCATGGCAAAGAACACTGCGATCGTCTACCGGGGGGTGAAAATTAACATTGTGGATACCCCGGGTCATGCCGATTTTGGTGGTGAGGTGGAGCGCACGCTCAACATGGTTGACGGCGTCATGCTCCTGGTGGATGCCACCGAAGGCCCGCTTCCGCAGACACGGTTTGTGCTCGGCAAGGCGCTGGCGCGCGGACTGCCTCCCATCGTGGTGATCAACAAAATCGACCGGCCTGACCGGCGCATCCAAGAGGTCCTGGACGAAGTTTACGATCTTTTTATCGATCTGGATGCGACCGAAGAGCAGCTCGATTTCCCCGTGCTCTACACGAATGCCAAGGCCGGAATCGCTCTTACTGAGCCCGAGGGGCAGGGCAGGGATCTGGTCCCGCTGTTTGAGGCCATCCTCGCCTCCATTCCCGCACCCTCATACGATCCTGAATCGCCGCTTCAGTTTTTGGTCACCAACCTGCAGCACAGCGACTACGTCGGCAGAATCGCCGTCGGCAAGGTCGTTAATGGTGAATTGCGCTATAATCAGGCGGTGGCGCTCCTCAAGGCCGATGCCCCACCGCGCAAAGCCTCTCTCAGCGTGGTGTACACCTACGAAGGGCTCGATCGGGTGGAACGGGACGTGGTCCATGCCGGCGACATAGCGGCTGTGGCAGGAGTGGAGGACATTTTTATCGGCGATACCCTGGGCGACCTGGCTGACCCGCGGGCTTTGCCCGTCATCACCGTTGAAGAACCGACCATGTCGATGGTCTTCTCCGTCAACACCTCTCCCCTGGCGGGCAAAGATGGAGGCCGATTTTTGACCTCGCGACACATCAAGGAGCGCTTGGACAAGGAGCTCCTCTACAACGTGAGCCTCCGGGTCGAGCAGGCCGAGAATCGGGATTCCTACCGGGTGAGCGCCAGGGGAGAACTGCAACTGGCGGTGCTGGTGGAAACGATGCGGCGGGAGGGCTTTGAAGTGTCCCTTTCGAACCCGAAAATCATCACCCGGGAAGTCGAGGGGCAGGTTTGTGAGCCCATGGAGCTTGCTGTGATCGACGTTCCGGAGAAGTTCGTCGGAATTGTTACGGAAATGCTGAGCGGTCGCCGCGGTCAGATGACCAAGATGGTCAACAACGGTTTCGGGCGTGTGCGCCTGGAATTTGAAATTACTTCCCGCGGTCTGATTGGTTTTCGCAGCCAGTTTTTGACCGACACCCGCGGCACAGGGATCTTGAACACGCTGCTCATCGGCCACCGGCCTTATGCAGGAGAGATCGCCGGCCGGCCCAATGGGGTGCTGATCTCCGACCGCGAAGGGAGGGCCGTGGCCTATGCCATATTTCATCTCCAGCCGCGCGGCACTATCTTCGTCAACCCCGGTGATCCCGTCTATACCGGCATGATCGTTGGCGAGAACTCGCGGTCGGATGACCTCTGGGTCAATATCACCAAGGAAAAAAAGCTCACCAACATCCGCGCCTCCGGAACCGATGAAGCCTTACGCCTCATCCCGCCACGCCAATTCACCCTCGAACAGGCCATGGAATACATCAGCGATGAGGAACTGGTGGAAGTGACCCCGAAATCCATAAGACTTCGCAAAGCACGGGGTAGATAATTCTGCACATGAGTATGCTTGATCTCCAAGATGCTGATTGAGCTTGCCTCTGCCAGGCCGGACCCACCGTCAGTTTTTGTTGGATCGGCGTTGTCCGCTGGCACGAAGGGGATGCTCCTGAAAAAAACACCTTGTCATCTTGCATTCAGGAGATTATAGTACTTTCTTAAAGTTGTTTGAGACCTTGGTAAGGAATGGTTTTACGGATCGCTTTCGTTTTTCCCTGCCATTAGGCATCATCGATCACTGACCCCATAAGCAAGCTTTTCTTTTGCGGCAGCACGTTTGGTTGGCGACGATGTTTCAGGCCAGTCGTCTCATATGTGCTGCAGTCGCAAGCGCCTTCGCGGTGCGCTTTTCCTCCTGCAGTCTGATAGTTTCAACCTTTAACGGCGTTTCTGGTTTGGGCCGCCTGTTGCTGCGCCTTTTGCGGCGGGGTTCGGGCGTGCGGTTTTAGGCCGGCATCGAGCAGGGTCTCGTGACCCGGTGAAGCCGCCCGGTTCGGATTCAGAAATGATAAGGATTTCACTTTATATGTCTTTTGAAGAACTGCAATTGATTCCACCCATTCTTAAGGCCCTTGCTCAATGCGGCCACCACAAGCCGACGCAGGTCCAGGCCGAAGCCATTCCCAAGGCCCTCGCCGGACGCGACATCCTCGCCTCCGCGCAGACCGGGACCGGCAAGACCGCTGCTTTCGTGCTGCCCGCGCTCCAGCGGTTATCGGCAGACCCCTCGGACCGTAAACGTGGTCCGCGCGTGCTGGTGCTCACTCCCACCCGCGAACTGGCCGACCAGATCACCCAGGCCACCCGCATCTATGGCAAATATCTGCGGGTGAAGAGTGTTGCCATTTTCGGCGGCATGCCCTTTGGTGAGCAGATAAGGGCGCTTTCCCAGTCGCCGGAAATGATCATCGCGACGCCCGGAAGGTTACTCGACCACATGGGCCGCAGACTGATCGATCTGTCCCACGTGGAGATGTTCGTCCTGGATGAAGCCGACCGCATGCTCGATATGGGTTTCATCGAGGACGTGGAGCGGATTTCCTCCGCTGTTCCGGATGGTTGCCAGACCCTCTTGTTTGCGGCGACCATGGGGGATGCCACGACCAAACTGGCGCAACGGCTTATGACAGATCCTGAACGGATCCGGGTGGCGCCCGGCACGATCACTCTTGATACCATCGAACAGCGCCTGCACGTGGCAGACAACGTTCAGCACAAAAACCGCCTGCTGCAGCACCTCTGCGCGGAGAGCGCCGTGACGAAGGCGATCATCTTTTCCGCTACCAGGCGCGACGCCGACAGCCTCGCCCGTGATCTCAACAGGCAGGGATACGCCGCGGCAGCCCTCCATGGGGACATGACTCAAAACGCCCGCAACCGTACGATGGTGAACATGCACCGCGGCAAGATCAGGCTCCTGGTGGCTACGGACGTTGCCGCGCGCGGCCTTGACATCATGGGGATCAGCCACGTGATTAATTTCGATCTGCCGCGCTCCGCCGAAGATTATGTCAACCGCATCGGGCGGACCGGCCGGAACGGGGAATCAGGCATCGCCATTTCCTTTGCCTCACAAAGTGAGCTCTCTTATCTCGACCGCATTGAACGCTACATTGGGAAAGCACTAACCATGTCAGTCATTTCCGGCCTGGAGCCGAGGTATCCGCTGCACCGGCTGAGCAGCGGACGGAGCAACAGTCTTGCGGCGTTCCCGGGTGCAAACGAAAGCCCTCATAAGAACGGCAGATCCTCACGCCGCTCCTTCAGCTACAAGGAGACCGGGGGCTCCGGAAAGTATACCGGAAGCGGCAGGCGTAGTGCGCCAAAAAGGGCTACAGAGGTAACCGTGGAATACCGTGACGGAAGATCGGGTGGACGCAGGTTGGTCTGACGGCTCCAAAGCGGGGAAGAAAATTTTCAGGCGAGGATGCAGCGCTTCAGGCACTTAGTCAGTTCCCTGTCGAAGGTATCTGAAAAGCGCTGTTTTTCTTTCTGGCCGAACTGCCTGGGGCCGGGCGTGATTCCCCCGGCTTCCCGGATGTCCTGCATGAAATTCCGAATGGAGAGTCGTTCCCGGATGTTATCTTCCGTGTAGAGTTCGCCGCGGGGGCCGATAACGGTCACTCCCTTGGGGACGAGAACAGATGCCAGGGGAATATCCTGAGTGATGGCAAAATCACCCGCCTCGGTGTATTGCGCCAGGTAGGCATCGACCACTTCCGGCCCCATGCCGACACGGACCGTTGAAACATGAGCCGAATCGGGCAGGCTGATGTACTTGTTGGCGACAAAAACCGTGGGGATTTTGAGTCGTCTGGCCGCGCGGATGATCAGTTCCTTGATCGCGCCCGGACAGGCATCCGCATCTACCCATATCTTCACATTCCACCTCCACAATTGGTTTTGCGACCTCGTCCCCTTTGCCTACACCGCATCGTGGTTACTCCTACCACCGATTGGGCATCTCCGGGAAGTATAGACCAAGCCGTCGAAAAACTCTTCCTTTGTATATTCGGAAGGTTTTTCCCTGGTCTAAAACAGTCGATTCATGATGGGAGAATGTTTGAGGATCGATTATAAGGATTGCGCAAGGGAGAGTTTTCGGGACTATGGAACAGAAGGCTGAAAGCGGGCTTGAGAGCGAAAAGGATATCCTGGACGCGCTGACAGACAATATCAGATGCCGGTCGGAACTTGAACCGCTGTTGGAAAATCGGCAGGATACGCTGGTTCAGAGACATCCGCATCTGGTCGGTTATGCTTTTCTGATGGGTCTCGCCATCGCTTTCACGTTGTCTCACCTCATGATGTTTATTATGTCCTTTCTCTTCCTTTACCTCATCTCGGATTTCATGACCAACGACGTGCGCCGCTACGTGCCACTCGTGCCGAGAGTGCTTCTGTTTTCGCTGTTATATGTCGTGGTGGTCTCGCTTATTGTCGTGCTTGCGTACAAGGTTTTACCCGGTATCGCCAGAACACTGCCGGATTTGGCGAATCAGTTACAGACGCAAACCGTAAAGGAAATAAAGCGAGCAAGCCAGGTGTGGAACCTTACTCAGTATGTGGATATCAACGAAATACGAGGGGCGCTTATACAAGCGAGTACAGGCTTTTTGCGATACCTGGTAGACAACCTTCCGCCCCTATATAAGGGCTTCATTCAACTGATATTCGCACTGGTTATCAACGTTTTTCTCTACCATGACATGGAGCGGATCACTCACGTTTTTGACCGCCAGCCAGGCAGTCTGATGAGTTTTCTATACCGCTTCACGGAAGTGAGGCTGCGAATCTTCTACCTCTACTTCAGGCGCGTGATGGGAGGCCAATTCATCATTTCTGCCATCAACACGGTCATATCCTCAGTCGTAATCATCGCGCTTGGCCTCCGGCATCCGTACATAATGATTTCTATCGTTTTTCTTTGCGGTCTTTTTCCCATTGTGGGCAACCTCGTGTCCAACAGCGTGCTCGTTATCACTGCCTTTGTCTCAATCGGCCTATGGGGCGCCGGGGTCTGTTTGATCCTGCTTATCGTTATTCACAAGCTGGAGTACTTCTTGAATTCAAAGATCATTGGCGGAATTGTGCGACTGCCAATGACCATTTCTTTGGCGGCGCTCATCTTTTTCGAGGTGCTGCTGGGGATCCCCGGGCTGATTCTGGCCATTCCTCTGACGCTTTTTGCGCGTCACGAGCTCGAACATATCCCTGGATTCCCAAAAGGGACATGAATGACTGCAGTGAGGCTTTGCCTCGTACGAGGATGAAAGCCGGCTATTGACCGATCCCGCTGATCGTGAAATTGCCGTCGCTCACGTCAATAAGGTCTTTGTCTGTACTCAACGAGATCTTGTACTTATCTCCCGGCGCCCTTGATAAGGGAATCTTCCATGCATGGGACCCGGCTCCGTCCTTGCCGATGGGGCTGGCGGCGCTGAGCGTGCTTACCGGCTTGCCGTTCGAGAGTAGTTCGATCCTCACGACGGACCCTGGACTACCCGTATAGGACCACGCAATCGTTTGGGTGCTGCCCTGCGGCCAGATCTCGCCGCCGTTCGGTGTCACCACGCTGATGCTTGGTGGAAGCTCTGCGGAAATGTAGTTTGCCCGGACCTTAGTACTCTTTCCACCGGGCCCGGTAACGGTCAGCGAAACGGTGTAATTGCCGGGGTTGGCATAGACGTGATTAGGATTTCGCTTGGAAGAGGTCTGGTTATCCCCAAAATTCCACTCCCATTTGGAAATGTTTCCGGTCGAGGAGTTCGTAAACTTGGCGGTTAGTGGCGCCACTCCCCGCTGCGGTATTGCTGAGAACCGGGCAACTGGAGGGATAAAGTTGGTGTTGTTGATTTTGGTCACAAATGCGTCCCATGCCCCGGCTTTTGTGGGTTGGAGTGCAGCCGGCGTGACGAGAAAGTCATCGGAATGCGTCCATCCGGTAACATAGGCATAGCCATCTGAATCGACCACAATGCCTCGGGCATAATCGTCTTTAGAGCCACCCAGATAACTCGAGTAGGCTAAGGTATTTCCCGCAGCACCAAGCTTGGCTGCGAAGGCGTCCCACACTCCCAGATGGAGACTCTGAAAGGCTTGCACCAGTGGGAAATCATCAGAAGTGGTAGCGCCTGATACCGAAGCGTTGAAAGCAGCATCGACAGCAATACCGGAGCCGTAGTCGGTCCCGTTGCCCCCAAGATAGGTGGAGTAGATGAGGGCATTACCGGCCGGTGTGAACTTGGTTATAAAAGCGTCGTAGAGCCCTGAATTGTGGTCCCCGCCCGGCACCGGATTCATCAGAGGAAAGTCGTTCGAGCGTGTGGCGCCCGTGACATAGGCGCTGCCGGAGGTGTCGACCGCAATCCCTCTGCCGTCATCCGCATCGGTTCCTCCAAGATAAGTTGAATAGTCCAGGGCGTCGCCTGCCGGGTTCAGTTTCAGCACGAAAGCGTCCTCAGGGCCCAGCTTCGCACTCTGGAATGGATTTTCCAGAAGAAAATTCGTGGACCGGGTTACTCCTGTTATATAGACGCTCCCGGATGAATCCAGGGCAATAGCGGAGCCCGCATCGCGGTCACCTCCCCCCAGATAGGTGGAGTAAATCAGAGCTTTTCCGGTACTGTCGAGCTTGACAACAAAAGCATCGGATTCTCCGCCGGCGAAAACAGGCTGAAAGGGTTTCACCAGAGGAAAGTTCTTCGACTCAGTTTTCCCGGTTATGCAGGCATTACCGGCAGAGTCGACAGCGATGGCGGCGGCGCCATCCTTTCCACTCCCGCCGAGGTATGTTGAATAGACCAGAGCATTTCCATCGGGGTTAAGCTTCGTCACGAAGGCATCATACTCTCCGGCTTTTGCCTTCTGATAGGCATTTTTCCTGGGGAAATTGGTTGAATTCGTGTAACCCGCCACATAGGCGTTTCCCGTCGAATCCAGGGCAATGCCGTAGCCATAGTCATACCCGTTCCCGCCGAGGTAGGTTGAATAGACCAGGGCGTCTCCTGCTGCATTGAGCTTCGTGATGAAAACCTTGGGATAGGGTACCTTATAAGGGCCATGGTACGGCTCCTTAGTCGGAAAATCGAGGGAAAGGGTATGACCTGTCAGATAAACGCTATGGGAAGCATCCACAGCAAGGGCATAACCGTAATCGCTGGCGGTTCCACCGAGGAAACTGGAATAAATCAAAATGGGGTCAATGACTAACGGATATCTCTTGTCGTAAGAAGCGACTTCAAAGCCAACGATGGAAGCGTCCCCGGGCACTGTTGATGGATGGGACCGGATGGCCTCGGCTGACCCTTCACTCTCCGAACGGGAGACTGTGGGTAGATTAGCTTCTTGGCCGCAAAACTTGACGCAAAATTTGCCCACCAGTTCGACGCGCTTACCATCGATCACCTGATAGACCACCGGCGCCCTTTGAGTAAGGGTCAGGCCCGTGGTCACCTGAATGGCCAGATCTCCTTTGTCGGTGATTTCCAGATGCTCAATCCCGGTGTATTGCAGTTTCACCTGGGACGGGTCTCCACCAGGCTTGACGATAATGTCGTACTCGAGATGCTGGTTGTTTCCATAGAATTTGAAATCAACACCGGGATAGGCCTCCCGGTAGACAACGGAACGAAACGTCGGGACATCCGACCGCCACTTTTCAGGATCGTCGCCAATAAAATAATTGACCTTGCCGGGCAGCGCTTCCTCGGCCGAGATTTGAACGCTGCGCGTCATGCCAAGGGGAGTAAGCTTTACTAAATGAGAATTTTCCGGTGGTTGAGGCTGCGCTTTCTCCAGGGACGCGGAAGGTTCCTGAAGCAGCCCTTCATGAGTCGGGGTGATGGCAAAAACTACGCCCTCATCAGTGAAAAACGTTTCATGCCCACCTGAGCTTTCGTAGAACCGCACTTTGCTGTCCGTCTGCCCTTGGTTCCGGACAAACGAGAGAGGGATTTTTCCATATTGTTCATGGAGATACGCAGTTTTTTCGGCGCTAACATTTGCTCTCGTGAGCTGTGAAGACGCCAGCAGGAAGATTATAACCGCGAGAAAGATAGCACCGCTCGACAGGAGATAACGCACTTTCATAATTCCGCCCTCTTATTTCCCTGACCTACACCACCCACTGTTATTGAACCAATTCTCCTTTTTATACTTGATCCATCGGGGACAAGGAAGAGTTTTCTCACGGGGTGGCTATAGCCCGGCGCTGTGTTGCCTAGGAACAGGGGACCGCTGTTCATTCATCTGCTGCCGGGGCCCGGGCGGTTCGCCGACGCCACCTGGGCGCGACGATTCCTGGGGAGTCACCGAATGCTTGCGCTCTTCCGCGGGCGGCTTTATTTGTCGTGGCGCCTGTTGCCTCGGCTCTTGTCCTCCTCCAGGGGGCTGCAGCCTCTGCTGCGTATTGTTTGGAGATCTGATCTGTCCTGGCTCACCGCTCTTGACATCCTTGGGCGGCATTTGTGGTTTGACGTGCTGATCTTGATTACCTTGTTGCCTGGGGAGCCCTCCCTGAGGCTGCCGAAGGTCTTGCTGGAGTGCTGGGGGCCGTGTTCTACGAGTGTCGTTGAGCGGTGATTGCGCCTGTCCCGCTTCCCCGGGTCGAAAGTCTCCCCCGGGTCTCGATCGTTTCACCCCCTGACCTTGCTCAGCCGGCTGCCCAACCGGTCCGCCCTGGGGTGGCCGGATAGCTTGCTGTGGTGCGGGTGGCCTGACCCTCCGCGTATCACCGGGAACCGTTTTTACCTGTCCCGGTTCGACGGGTTGCACCTCACTGCCGGGCCTGGGGGGCCTGACTGTTTGGCCGTCTTGGCCCGATGGTGAAAGCAGTTTGGGTCCCGGCGTCACCATTTCCTGTCCGGGTTTCAGTGGTCTCACTCGCTGTCCTTGACCGGTTGGCATTCGGTTCCGAGCGGCTTCGCCAGGCTGAACGCGTGGGCTGTCCAGGCCTGGCTGACCCTCGAGCGACGGGCCTCGCCCGGTCACGATTTCGGAAGGGGGCTTGGATCTCGCTTTCAATTCTCTTTGCTGGAGCTGCAGGTCGGTCTGAGGTCTGCTCGCTTCATTCCCTCGGACGAGTTTGTCGGTTATCTTAGGCGCTTCTATCCTTATGTCCTGCACCGGTTTAGCAGCCTGGATGGCGGCCGCATTCCGCTCAATGACATGGGCGTCCAGGCCTCTTGCTTGTTGGGCAAGCTTGTCATTTTGCGCAATTCTGCTCATCACGATATCATGAGGCTTATGTTCCGCTTTAATATTGGTGAAGTCGTATCTCTGGTGGATATCGTTGAAATTACGAATAATCGTGTTGTTGATGACCGGAGCTGCTCGATAGTTGTTGATGATGATATTCTTATTGATATTAGTGATTCTCACGTTCTGGTAGTTATTCACATTGTAGAAATTGTTTTGGTTAATCACCACTGCGCGGTTGATATATTGGTATCGGTTGATGTTGATTGTGTTGATGTTAATGTTATTGACAATCACTGTGCTCGGCCCCCACTGACGGTGACCGTAATAGGGTTCGGAGGGAGCCAGTGGAACCCAGCCGACATTGAGTCCCGAGTAAATCCAACCCACTCTTCCCGGATACCACCCGAAGGGAATGGGAAGGAACGGGCCGACACTCACGCCGACGCTCACCACCGGCGGCGCCCAGTACCAGCAATTGGAGCTGCCCACGAACACCCAGTTTCCATAGTGATGGGTCACGTATCCGAAAGGTTCATAGGGAACCCAGCAATTGTCCCCGTAATACACCGTCCATCTCCCCATCGTATAGGGCGCCCATCCGACCGCGACATTGACGGGACGCCAAAAATAACGATATCCTCCCTCGTAATAGACCCGTTCCCATCTGCCATTTTCATCGAGCAGGTAGGAATCATCACGCAAATTGGATGGGAGGTATCGCACCGAGTCTCCTTTTACTTCCGTCCTTTGCATCCAGAGCCGGTCTCGTTCCGCATTCCAGTCATCCCACTCAGCGTCAACATTGCCCTGCCCTGACGTCACCTGCTGGCCGTCGGAAACGATGGAAGAAGAGCCGGCGGTCACTTCGTAACGACTTTGGTCGCGATTAAGGATGAAATCGACTTTCCCTTTGAGGGAAATTACTTCAAGAGACTGATCTCCCACATAAAGATCAAATATCGTTCCCGCGGGCGCCACGACATAACCGAAAGGGCTTGTCGCCTTGATCACACCGCTGCTGCTCCGGTTGTAGAGCCGTGCCATGCCGGAAGCTACGTCAACCTCGGTTACGTCCATCCGGAGCGTGATCAACTGGATCTGGGTGCTGCCCCCGATCCTCATCCAGGTATTATTGGGCATGATCAATTCCGCTTTGGCCGTTGCCTCAGAATAGAGGGAGTCATTCAATCCGAAGGGCACATCCTTGACCGTGGCCACCCAGTCCTTTGCTTCCGGCACGTACCGCAGCAATTGGCCCTCTATGTGCGCAATACGTCCGACCAGGATCCCTTCCGCTGATACTCCGGTGCGAACCTGAGCCAAGCCGGACGATGCCGTCATAAGCAGCAGAAGAAATGTTGGAAGGAAGCATTTCCCGATCTTTCCCATCTTCGTTCTCCCGTTTTGAAAAGGATGTTTGCCAACCTCACAGGAAGCCATTTCGCCACAATGTTCCAGGCGCGAAGCCAATTTTGACTATGGCCTCCGCTATCCCCCCTAAGCAACTAACGTTCCAATCTGTTATGTGGTTGAATTGCGAAGGCTTTCAGGGTGGAGATGGATTGAGAGGAAGGTTTTTGAGGGATCAAAGTTACGATTCGTGCACGCCTGATTACGTTTTTTACCCAAGTTGAATTGAGGAATTGAGGAATTGAGGAATTGAGGGATTGAGGGATTGAGGGATTGAGGGATTTTTACGGCGCAAGGTAG